>NZ_JBQHTM010000165.1:0-310 GCF_052065695.1 Intestinimonas sp. HCP28S3_D6 | reverse complement strand
TTTCAGCCGAATCGTCAGGAGCGTCACTTTTATGTCACAGGAGCAGAAAATTGCCTTTGACAATAGTGTCAAAGGCGATCCGCGGGAGGAGCGGAATATACCACAGAGCCGTGAGACCGCTTTTGATGAAATCACCAAAAGCGCTGCCCAGCAAGGTTTGGCAAAGTTGCCGAACCTTCCCGACCAGAGATGGAGGAAACGAAAATGTCAGAAGAAGCGAAAGATGATGTTCAACAGGTAAAAGCGGAACGCCTTCAGCGCTCCCATGGGCGGCTTATCCGTGTGGTGTCTGTGTTCCCGCAGCAAGGCA
>NZ_JBQHTM010000164.1:0-314 GCF_052065695.1 Intestinimonas sp. HCP28S3_D6 | reverse complement strand
ACCGCATCCCATGCTTCTATGTCGGTATTTTCCTCCAGGACTATTTCCGGGGACAGCGACACCGTCTGCTTGATGATAATATCGGCGGAGAGCTTATCCCGAACAGACTGAACCACGCTCTGCAAATCAACGCCAGCCTGGTCGATCTTGTTGATAAAGATAACGGTGGGAATGTTCATTTTCCGCAGGGCATGGAACAGAATACGGGTCTGGGCCTGCACGCCATCTTTAGCGGAGATCACCAAGATGGCCCCATCTAAAACAGCCAAAGAGCGGTACACCTCCGCCAAAAAATCCATGTGGCCGGGCGTATC
>NZ_JBQHTM010000163.1:0-322 GCF_052065695.1 Intestinimonas sp. HCP28S3_D6 | reverse complement strand
TAATTTGATAGAAGCTCCTGAAAAAATGGGCGATTGGAATTTCTACAATATTGGCGCTACTACATTAAAAGCTCTTAAAGGAGCGAAGATTATTCCCGATAAAGACTATGAGGCATATGAGGGAAAAAAGCCGGATGCCTTGATTGTTAAAAAGCCAATTATTATCGCAGCTATCGAGTATAAGACCCCTCAGGAGTTGCGAACCGAAAAGCAGATTGCTAAAGCTATTGCACAAGAAATTGGGACAGCCCAGATATTGCAGGCAAAAGTTTACATTGTTACTGACGGCAAGAAAACTTTTTGGATTAACCCCGCTACCGGT
>NZ_JBQHTM010000162.1:0-331 GCF_052065695.1 Intestinimonas sp. HCP28S3_D6 | reverse complement strand
CCTTGCCGCAGGCGGAATTCACTTCCGCCGAGGAAGAGAAGAAGTGGGGTTCCCCGGAAACGGCGGAGCCGTTTTTGGGGCGGGCTACGACGAGCCCAACTATTTCAGCTATGTGTTCAAGAAGCGGTTCGGCGTGTCACCGTCGCAATTTCGCAAGTAGCCCACCTTTTGGCACCGCCGGAGGCGGGACGCAGGTCATCCGCGCCCAAGCGTTTTGCTCTCCGGGCAAAACCTTGCCGCAGGCGGAATTCACTTCCGCCGAGGAAGAGAAGAAGTGGGGTTCCCCGGAAACGGCGGAGCCGTTTTTGGGGCGGGCTACGACGAGCCCAAC
>NZ_JBQHTM010000161.1:0-342 GCF_052065695.1 Intestinimonas sp. HCP28S3_D6 | reverse complement strand
AAAAGTTTACATTGTTACTGACGGCAAGAAAACTTTTTGGATTAACCCCGCTACCGGTCAAGAAATTCTACAGGAAGATGGTAGCCGCATTACATTAAATTTTGACAAGAGCAGCACAGAGTGTATTACCCTCATCAATAAGATTCGAGCCTCTATTAATGCTACCAATAATCAAATCAAGGCTGCTGCGTCTGTTGATCCTCTGCCTCTGGCCGAAAAAGTATGGCAAGATTTATGGGCTGTTTCGGGCGCTACGCCTGAAAATTGTTTGTACACCTTTGTTGAGATTTTCATCTTCAAATACCTTAGCGATTTAGGTGTTTTGAAGGGAATGTATTCATT
>NZ_JBQHTM010000160.1:0-344 GCF_052065695.1 Intestinimonas sp. HCP28S3_D6 | reverse complement strand
GCGGCTACGACAAGCAGGACGAGACCGTGGCGGCCTACGTGGCCAAGGTGAACGAGGAGTTTGCCGGTGTGCTTCAGGAAGTGGTGGCCAAGAGCGACGTGGCCCTCACCATCCTGGACCCCGCCACCGGTGAGCGGGCCGTGCGCAACGCCGAGACCAACCTGGGCGACCTGTGCGCCGACGCCTACCGTGTGCTGCTGGGCGCCGACGTGGCCTTCGTGAACGGCGGCGGCATCCGTGCCGACATCCCCGCCGGCGACATCACCTACGAGCAGATTATCAACGTCCATCCCTTCGGCAACGAGGCCTGCCTGGTGGAGACCACCGGTCAGGACATCCTGGAC
>NZ_JBQHTM010000159.1:0-350 GCF_052065695.1 Intestinimonas sp. HCP28S3_D6 | reverse complement strand
GTGTCCCTGTTCATAGAAGGAGATTACTATGAGCAGGAAAAAACAAGTCAATCAGAAAATCACAGCCCTCTATTGCCGTATTTCTCTGGACGATGGCGGCGATAACGAGAGTATGAGTATCAGCAATCAGAAACTTATGCTCAAGGAATTTGCCGAGAAAAACGGGATATTCCAGTATGAGTATTATGTGGACGATGGTTACACAGGCCGTAATTTCAATCGTCCCGCTTTTCAGCGTATGATTGCCGATATTGAGGCCGGTAAAATTGGCTGTGTCATTACCAAAGACCTGTCCAGACTGGGAAGAAATTATATCGAAGCCGGCAGCTATATTGAAATCTTCTTCCCTA
>NZ_JBQHTM010000158.1:0-351 GCF_052065695.1 Intestinimonas sp. HCP28S3_D6 | reverse complement strand
TTTTTCCTTAGGAATGATGCTTATGAAAGAAGTGTATGAGTTACTCAAACACCACCATAATAGTGATTAGTATTTTAACAATATACTCAAAATAAAAATGTCAATGGTTTACCCCGTCTATTAATCTTCAAAAATAAAGAATTTTTGGACAATCGAAAACACAGATTGTCCAATTAAATCCTATATTGTCCATTTGAGTTTGATAAATTCGCAAAATTTCCCCCAAACATATTGCACCCTATAAAAAATAATGATATACTTGACAAAATGGGGTGAATGTGTTATGGCAGACGAACTATTTACAGTTGCTCAAGCGGCTGAATATTTGAAAGTATGCGATAAAACGGTACG
>NZ_JBQHTM010000157.1:0-356 GCF_052065695.1 Intestinimonas sp. HCP28S3_D6 | reverse complement strand
AGGTTACATAGAGGAATTTGCTTGCACTTGCAACGTCCACCAAAAATCGAAAGCCTTGCTAATTTCGAGCCAATCGGACGGTGTAAAATCCCTATGAAAATGCTTATGAAGTGTGACACCAGATAGGATTTGAAACAGTGAAAAACCTTGTATTTCCAAGGATTTTCTTGCACTGTGTTGCACCTGGTTTCATCGTATCGGGTCTACTCCTAAGTGATAGATTAGGCGTTCTATATCGCGGAAACTTTTAGGGAATCTCTGATTTAATCCGCACTACCATAAAGGCTCCGGATGTGGGATAATAACACTATCAACGCAATGGTGGTGTATGGGGATGAAGAAACAGGAAACATTTA
>NZ_JBQHTM010000156.1:0-377 GCF_052065695.1 Intestinimonas sp. HCP28S3_D6 | reverse complement strand
TGATTGCCGATATTGAGGCCGGTAAAATTGGCTGTGTCATTACCAAAGACCTGTCCAGACTGGGAAGAA
Source organism: Intestinimonas sp. HCP28S3_D6 (assembly GCF_052065695.1). Taxonomy (NCBI): domain Bacteria; kingdom Bacillati; phylum Bacillota; class Clostridia; order Eubacteriales; genus Intestinimonas; species Intestinimonas sp. HCP28S3_D6. Next base: position 308 of record NZ_JBQHTM010000156.1, on the reverse strand, counting down.
ATTATATCGAAGCCGGCAGCTATATTGAAATCTTCTTCCCTAAACACAATGTCCGCTATATCGCTATTACAGATGGCGTGGACAGTTTGACCCGTCAGGAAATGGACATCACGCCGTTCAAGAATATCCTGAACGATATGTATAGCCGGGATATTTCCAAGAAAGTGCTGGCGGGGCGTATGACCCGTTCCCGGCAGGGAAAGTTCTGTGGCGGACAGCCTCCCCTGGGGCTGATGCGTGACCCGGAGGATCGGGGGCATTTGATCCTTGACCCGGAGACTGCGCCGGTGATTCGCAAAATCTATGAC
>NZ_JBQHTM010000155.1:0-379 GCF_052065695.1 Intestinimonas sp. HCP28S3_D6 | reverse complement strand
AGCAGATAAATAATGGCTATTTTGCACTGAAATCACCTTAACCAAGCGCAAATGGCGGCTAATACATTGAGTAGAAACAGGATAAAGGCTTTTATTCAGAGGTTCCTTAGACCCGCCGAAGCAGGTCTTTTTTTATTTCAGCATAATCTCTCTATCCAGCATTTCAGAATCGTAAGGGTAATCCTTCTTCAACAAATCCATACTGAGCTGATCCGAGAAATAATCAAAGTATTCTTGATACCGGTCATTCTCGTCCATCATTCCACCATTTCCGGAAGGAAAGATAGAATCAGTATCACTAAATTCAGTATTTTTAATATCAGTATTATTACATTGTGATTTCGGAAGTTCTTGAGTTGTGATTTCCATTGTTCCAGAA
>NZ_JBQHTM010000154.1:0-384 GCF_052065695.1 Intestinimonas sp. HCP28S3_D6 | reverse complement strand
CTTCATAAGCATTTTCATAGGGATTTTACACCGTCCGATTGGCTCGAAATTAGCAAGGCTTTCGATTTTTGGTGGACGTTGCAAGTGCAAGCAAATTCCTCTATGTAACCTCTCGTTATACGAAATGATAGGAAATCCTATTCATTCTCGTACAGGGGTGCTGGTGTTTTGGACACCTATTTAAGTCTGTTTAATATATCATTTCAAAATGAATTTTTCAACCAGAATTATCAAGAATTTCAAAGGTTTTTCAGACTCAATGATTCTATGTAATTTAGGGAATCTCTGATTTAATCCGCACTACCATAAAGGCTCCGGATGTGGGATAATAACACTATCAACGCAATGGTGGTGTATGGGGATGAAGAAACAGGAAACATTTAC
>NZ_JBQHTM010000153.1:0-387 GCF_052065695.1 Intestinimonas sp. HCP28S3_D6 | reverse complement strand
GCCCAGTCAGCCACGGAGGCGGCGTCGGCGTAGGTGCTCAGGTCGCCGGCGGTGGTGGCCAGACCCTTCACCTCGGCATAGCGGGCGAAGATGGTGGCCAGCTCAGCGCGGGTCACGGCCCGGTCGCCGGCATAGGCGCCGGTGCCGTCGCCGGTGGTGAGGCCGGTGTCCTCCGCCCAGGCGGCGGAGTCGGCGTACCAGGTGCCGGCCACGTCAGTGAAGGTGGCGGCCTCGGTCACGGCAGGCTTGCCCTCCATGTTGTAGAGGGTCTGGTACACGGTGGCCCGGGTCACGGTGCCGTTGGGAGTAAAGACCTGGGCGTCGGTGCTGGTGGAGCCCATGATGCCGCCCTCGATGACGTAGTTCACGGCCTCGGCGTACCAGGCG
>NZ_JBQHTM010000152.1:0-393 GCF_052065695.1 Intestinimonas sp. HCP28S3_D6 | reverse complement strand
GGAGGTCCACACGTCGGTGGAGCCCTCGTTGCCCAGGTGACCCAGTGCCACCACGTAGTCGGCGCCGTCGGCCACAGCGGCATCCACGGCCTTCTGCACGGCGGCGTAGAGGTCAGCGCCATCGTTGCCCTGGCTGAAGCTGTAAATATAGTTGCCCTCGGCGTCCTGGAAGTAGGTGGGGGTGGACTTGGTGAAGGACTCGGGGGTGTCGATACCCACATAGCCCACGCTCACGTCGCCGTAGTCAACCACCTTGTAGGCGTCCAGAACGGACTTACCCTCCAGGTCGGTGAAGTTGCAGCACAGGTAGGTGTACGCAGCCTTCTCCTGGGCCAGGGTCAGGAAGTTGTCCATGCCGTAGTCGAACTCGTGGTTGCCCGGGATGGCGAAGTC
>NZ_JBQHTM010000151.1:0-485 GCF_052065695.1 Intestinimonas sp. HCP28S3_D6 | reverse complement strand
TATCCATCAGCTCCGAAATTCCAGCAAATATGTATCCTACAAGGACATAAAGGCACTCATGGCAGATTTGAAGGCAGTCTACGCCGCAGTCGATGAGGCTGCTGCGCTGGACGCTCTGGACACCTTTTCTGAACGCTGGGACAAAAAATACCCGAAGATCGCTCCGTCCTGGCGGGAGAATTGGTCCAACCTGAGTACCTATTTCAAATATCCCCAGGAGGTGCGCCGCCTGATCTATACGACCAACGCAATTGAGGGCTTTAACCGGCAGCTTCGGAAAGTGACCAAGGCAAAATCGGTATTCCCTACGGATGACAGTCTGCTGAAGATGCTGTATCTGGCCATGATGGATATTACGAAGAAGTGGACCGGAAGGCGGCAGGACTGGAGCATAATTCACGCACAGTTGGCGGTGTTCTTTGCCGACCGCATGCCGGACTGACCGGCTGCAACCGGAATGTCAAGAGTCGAGATGAACGGAGGCT
>NZ_JBQHTM010000150.1:0-566 GCF_052065695.1 Intestinimonas sp. HCP28S3_D6 | reverse complement strand
TATTGCTTCGGCAGTATCTGCCGGGGACTTCTTTTTGTCTCACGCACCCTTGGCGGTGGACTGACCTTTCGGCTGTGGCAGTTCCACACAGCCAATGTCATTGTAGTGGATTTCTACTGTCTGCTGAGCGTGCTTGCTCCACTTCACGTCCTTTTCGTGGACCACGATCTTTTGGATGAACAGCCGCAGCATCTCCGGCGTTAGCTCCTGGATGTCCGTGTACCGCTTTGCCAGGGAGATAAAGTGGTCGGTGCCGGACACCTGCTCCCGCAGCCTCTGGATGGCAGTTTCCTTTTCCGGGATGGCCCTGTTCAGCACTTCCATCTCCTGGGTGTAGCTGCCGGAGAGCGTCTGGAACTGCTCCGCTGTGATCCGCCCCAGGACGCTGTCCTCATAGAGCCGCTTGAAGATGCTGTTCAGCTCCTTACTCCGCTTCTTCATAGCGGCCAATTCCCGTTCCAGCCCACGCATCTCTTTTCGGATCTCCGCAGACTGTCTGCTGCCGATGTATGCGGCAAACTCCTGGGTGTGCTCCCTGGCCATTGCTGTCACCCGCCGCAGATCCT
>NZ_JBQHTM010000149.1:0-600 GCF_052065695.1 Intestinimonas sp. HCP28S3_D6 | reverse complement strand
GGTGCCGTCAAGATTTATGCGCAAAATTATTTGCAGGCTCCGGCTGAATGAAGTCAACCGGCAATAGAGGCGTCGTCCAGAGCCGCCTCCAAGTGCTTCATGTTCATGTATTTTTTGCAGCCCCACTGGGTGCCCGCCACATGGCGGAGCCGGGCGCAGACCAGCATCAGGGCGGAGTTGCCGTCAGGGAACGTCCCTACCACTCGCGTCCGTCGGCGGATCTCACGGTTCAGCCGCTCGATCGCGTTGTTGGTACGGATGCGCGTCCAGTGTTCGCTGGGAAAATCGCAGTAGGTCAGCGTCTCCTCAATGCCGTCCTCGACCTTCTTGGCAGCCTCCTTCAGCTTCATGGCGCGCAGCTCGGCAACGACGGCCTTTGCTTTCTCGCGGGATGCTTTTTTGCTCTCCTGGGCATGGATCGCCTTGAGCATTTTCGCCACAATTTTGACCTTGGATTTGGGCACAACAGAGAAAACATTGCGGTAGAAATGCACCGTGCAGCGCTGATATTTGGCATCTGGGAACACCTCGCCCACGGCCTCCAGCATCCCCATGCACTTGTCGCCGACGACGAGCTTTACGCCGTCCAGCCCGCGCCCG
>NZ_JBQHTM010000148.1:0-610 GCF_052065695.1 Intestinimonas sp. HCP28S3_D6 | reverse complement strand
AATGAACCACTCGTTAAATAGGTTCTTGAAGGGCATCAGCTCCGTGCTCTCACTCTGGTCGGTGTCCACATTGTCGTTGATGGCGATGTAACGGACGCCGAACATGGGGAACCGCTCCTCGATGTAAAGCCCCGTGTGGAGCTGGTTGCGTCCCAGCCGCGACAGGTCCTTGGTGATGATGGTGCGGATCTTCCCGCTTTCCATATCCGTCATCATCTGCTGGAAGCCGGGGCGGTTGAAGCTGCCCCCGGAATAGCCGTCATCCACATAAAAGCGGGGATTGGGGAAGCGGTGCTCCCGTGCGTACCGCTCCAGGATATTTCGCTGGTTCTGGATGCTGTTGGACTCTCCGTCCGCCCCGTCATCCTGGCTGAGACGGCAATACAGGGCGGTGATCTCATTCTGGTTTGACTGTTTCATACAGCCCTCCTTTTTTCTCGTCAAACCGATTCAGCGCATCGCGCCTACACAATACCCCAAAGCCAGGGGAATGTCCAGCCCTTTAGGCACACAGCTTTCCCTGCTGCGCGTCCAGGTTGATGAGGGCTTTCAGCTTGTCCTCCGGGGTGGCGCTGCCTTGCTGCGGGAACACAGACACCACACGGATAAG
>NZ_JBQHTM010000147.1:0-652 GCF_052065695.1 Intestinimonas sp. HCP28S3_D6 | reverse complement strand
GCCGAAACCCAAGTCGGAATGTGATGGCTGTCCCTATGGGCGAGATCACCCGTGCATTGGTTGGTGTACGAAGAAGGTTATGCGTGAAGTGGGGCTTCGTTGATATGGATGTGTATGAACAGGAATACCGCTTCTGCTTTTTTCCCGATGTCCTTATGAAAAGACGGATACGACTTTCCGCAGCATTCCGCTGACAACAGAAAGTTTTCCGCAGAAAGAAGGTGGTGAAGCCGTGTGAGTTTTGATTATTTTTACGGTCAGCAATCCGATCTATTCACATTCTATCGAGTTCCGAAGGTGTTGTTCACGAACGAGAGGTTCTGGAATATTTCTGCCGATGCCAAGATGCTGTATGGCATTTTGCTTGACCGCATGAGCCTGTCTGCCAAGAATGGTTGGATAGATAAAAACGGTCGAGTGTATATCATTTTTACAATCGACGAAGCGAAGATGGCTCTGAACTGTGCTGAACAAAAGGCTATCAAGCTGCTCAGTGAACTTGAGAAGAAAGCAGGATTGATTGAACGCAAGCGTCAGGGTCTGGGAAAGCCCAACCTGATCTATGTGAAGAACTTTATCTCTGCTGTGGATTCACAACTCTTGAATTGTGAAAATCACAATTCTGGAACAATGGAAATCACAACTCAAGAAC
>NZ_JBQHTM010000146.1:0-757 GCF_052065695.1 Intestinimonas sp. HCP28S3_D6 | reverse complement strand
TAAAACCCTCAGGTCTGCAATTTTTACTTTGTTGCAGGTCTGTTTTGTTATGCTCATTTTCAGATATCCGATTTTTCATTTTGGGGCTTGACACCTATTAGCAGGTTTGCCATGATTATCCTGAATTCGGTATAGCTTCATAGTATCACTTAAGAAAGATAAAAAATCAAAAAACTCTGGTGAATCTTAATATTTGTTGACCAAACGCCTAATTGATGCTAAAATCAAGCTGTAATCATGCGTATTTATGGCCAAGGAGACGATGAATATGACATTTGCAGAAAGTATTAGACAGACAAGGCAGCGTTTGTTCTTTTCGCAAGAGGCTTTCGCTAAAGAGCTTAATGTGAATTTGACAACAGTAAGCCGTTGGGAAACAGGAAAAAGCAAGCCCAATATGTCTACCATGCGGCAAATTAAAGAATTCTGCTCAAAATATAATGCTGACTACGATCCTCTTGAAAGTAGTTGGCTTGCATTTGAGCAGGAGAAGTAATCATAGAACAGGAGAATCAGTATGCCTAACCAGATCCCCGGCAAGGGCAATTACAATTTTATAGATTTATTTGCAGGAGCCGGAGGACTATCTGAAGGCTTTATTCAGGCTGGCTTTAATCCGATAGCCCATGTAGAAATGAATGCATTTGGGTCAATCCCAAATTTTGTGTAAACGCTAAATTGTGGTGCAAAATAGAGCAAAAATATTTTAAGGCGGGAGCGGCGCAAGCTGCTGCCGCCTTTTCTACAAAAATAACAG
>NZ_JBQHTM010000145.1:0-765 GCF_052065695.1 Intestinimonas sp. HCP28S3_D6 | reverse complement strand
GATAATGTACAATAAATTGCGCAAATTGGAAAGAGCATAAAAGAAGACATAGCTTGCAGGCTCTGGTAGAATGAAGTCACGACACACCATTCTGAAAGGAGACAGCAAACTATGTCCGAGAAAATTGTACAGCTAAATGAGGAAATTATCAAGGGGCAGCTCAAAGAATTAGTTCGAGGAAGTGTAGAAGAAACCCTGAACGAACTGCTGGAAAAGGAGGCGGAGTCCCTGACGCAGGCCGCCCGCTATGAGCGCAGCGAGGCCCGTCAGGGCTACCGCAGCGGTCACTACGACAGAAACCTTACCACGACCTCCGGTGACGTTACGCTCCACGTCCCCCGGCTCAAGGGTGTATCCTTCGAAACTGCCATCATCGAGCGGTATCGTCGCCGGGAGAGCAGCGTGGAGGAGGCCCTCATCGAGATGTACCTGGCAGGCGTTTCCGTGCGCCGGGTGGAGGACATCACGGAGGCACTGTGGGGCAGCAAGGTCTCGCCCGCCACCATCAGCGAGCTAAACAAGAAAGCCTACGTTCACATCGAGGACTGGCGAAATCGCCCGTTACAGGGCGGACGGTATCCGTATGTCTATGTTGACGGCATCTACCTGCGCCGCAACTGGGGCGGAGAGTACGAAAATGTTGCTGTTTTGGTGGCAATCGCCGTAAATGAGGACGGTTTTCGTGAGGTTTTGGGCGCTGCCGAGGGCATGAAGGAGGACAAGGCCAGTTGGGTCAGCTTCTTCCAATGGCTCCGCGGGCGCGGG
>NZ_JBQHTM010000144.1:0-808 GCF_052065695.1 Intestinimonas sp. HCP28S3_D6 | reverse complement strand
GTGAATTGACCCGATTTCAGGCGCTCTCCTTGTCCGTCCGCAAGACCTGAAATCCGTGCTGTTTGGCGTACTCTCTGGCAGCAGCCAGCCGTTCTTCACTGTACGGCGGCACCAGACGGATGGACAGGCGGGACTTGTCCATCACATAGGTAACGCTGCCCTCAGTGGTGCTGCGTTCCAACCGGCACAGCTGGGGATACTTGCGGCTGAACTCGGCCAGCCTGCGCTTCAGATCGGCGTTAAAGGTGTAGATACTGGCGGTGTCCTCCGCCTCGTTCCAGTTGATGATGGTTTCTTTCTCATACTTAGACAGCTTCGTCATACAGATCCTCCTCATACTCGGTGTTCTCCTTTACCAAACGCAGGCGGCGCTTGGCACGGTAATACTCGTCCATCTCTGCACGGAGCTGATGATAAAAGCCGGTGTACCAGCTTTCTTCCATCTCCGTTTCCATCTTCCGGGCCAGCTCCAGCATCCGGTGCTTAGCCTGCGGGTCAACGGTCAGGGCGGTCAGCCATTTGAGCCTTGTCACCGTGTTGTGGTGGTTGGGACAGGCAAAGTCGTACAGCACTTTCTTTTCTCGGATACTCAACTTCATAAAAATCAACCTCCTAAAAGTTTATTTTCCATGTGTTAGTTGCCGGTTTGCCTGCAATCGCTCCTGCCCGGATTTTCCCCGGCGTATTGTCCTCCTTGGTGCGCTCCTATCATGGCGTCACTTCCCCAAAGGTCATACCCCTTGCAGCCGGTCATTCAATTTTCAAAGTTCTGTGTCTCCTGACAAAACTCATTTTACCGAAAAAACAG
>NZ_JBQHTM010000143.1:0-810 GCF_052065695.1 Intestinimonas sp. HCP28S3_D6 | reverse complement strand
TCCAGCGCAGCAGCCTCATCGACTGCGGCGTAGACTGCCTTCAAATCTGCCATGAGTGCCTTTATGTCCTTGTAGGATACATATTTGCTGGAATTTCGGAGCTGATGGATAATACAGTTCTGGATTTCCGTTTGGGGAAATACGGCTTCAATGGCAGTGGAAAACCCGGTCAAATTATCCGTGCAGGCGATGAAAATGTCCTCAATTCCGCGGTTTTTCAGGCTGTTGAGTACCGTTGCCCAGTATTTGGCGCTTTCATTTTCACCGACCCACATGCCCAGAACATCTTTCCTGCCGTCCAGATCAATACCGATGGCGATATAGACTGCCTTCTTCACGATCTGCCCTTCGCTGCGGACATGGTAGTGGATGGCATCCATGAAAACCACCGCGTAGACGCTCTCCAACGGCCGCTGCTGCCATTCTTTTGCGATAGGGAGAATCTTGTCCGTGATGCGGCTTACGGTCGTGTCAGATACCTCTACGCCGTAGATCTCCTGAATATGGGTCTCTATATCCGACGTGGTCATGCCCTTGGCGTACATGGACAGGATCTTCTCCTCGATGTCCTGACTGATGCTGGTCTGGTTTTTCTTCAGCACATGAGGCTCAAATTCCCCCTTACGATCCCGGGGCACGGATATCTCCACATCACCGAAGCTGGTGCGCAGCGTTTTGCTGCTGTGCCCGTTCCGGCTGTTGTCCGTGTCCTTATTTTTATAGTCGTACCTGCTGTAGCCCAGTTCGTCGTCCAGCTCAGCATCAAGGCCGTTTTCCATGAACTCGGCAATCGTCTCTTTGAACAGGCTC
>NZ_JBQHTM010000142.1:0-826 GCF_052065695.1 Intestinimonas sp. HCP28S3_D6 | reverse complement strand
CAAAGATATGCCATACTTGTTGATGAAGAGTTCAGCTGCCTTGAATTTGACATGAACAGGGACACGATCAGCTGGATTCGGAGAAAAATCGAATACAGGAGGTCGCTTATGGAACACTTACCGAAGAAAACCTGTCAAAACGGTATCGGCTATACGCTGGTCGGTGACTATTATATCCCCGACTTACAGCTGCCGGAGGAAAGCCGCCCCATTGGGATTTGGGGTCGTATGCACAAAGCCTATCTGGAGCAGTGCCATCCAGCCCACTATAATGATCTGATTTTGTCTGGAAAACTCTGGACATATCTGAGCGATTTGAACGAGCAGGCACAGAACCGGCTGGATTGTATCATTGACCAGATGAAAGAAACGGAAAAAATCACTGAGGAATTGAAAGCCCGGGATCAGATGGCATGGGTCAGCGCAATGAACAGCATCCGAAACCGTGCGGAGGAAATTGTCCGTCACGAACTGATCTATTATGCAAAGGAGGTGCTGTGAGATTGTGTTAGATGACTTATATTGTGGTAATATCTACCCCGCAGAACAGGTGGTTCCTCATGAAAAAGAATACCGCAAGCTACATAGGCATACTGGAGAGCTGCTTACCGAGTTAGAGGAAAAGCTCTCTAAAGAGCAGATGGAGCTGGTCAACCAGTTTCACACCCATATAATCGATGTTCACTGTATGGAGTTGGAAGCACAATTTCAATACGGTTTTTCCTTAGGAATGATGCTTATGAAAGAAGTGTATGAGTTACTCAAACACCACCATAATAGTGATTAGTATTTTAACAATATACTCAAAATAAAAATGTCAATGGTT
>NZ_JBQHTM010000141.1:0-870 GCF_052065695.1 Intestinimonas sp. HCP28S3_D6 | reverse complement strand
AGGTGAGCATTTGGTACTTGGGAAAAACATTGCTCACGACATGAAATCTGGTGCTGAAGGTGCTCACTTTTTTGGGGCCCTTTTGCTCACATTTTCGTTTGACAAACACACCTTCGCCGATGTTTTTCTTTCCCTTCAGAGCAATAAAGTCATCAAAGGAGCAGCCTGTCCGTTTCTCCGGATCGGGATCTTTATCATGTGCCTTATCAAAGACCTTAATGTCTTCATAGGCTCCTTTATTCTTAAATTTATCGGTGACATACTTCATGAACAAAAGAGTCAGGATATAGTCCTTATACTCTGAGGAATCCATGCCTCCGCGAAGTTTGTCACAGCTCGCCCAAAGCGATGCATATAATTGTGTTTTCTTGACAGCCATTTTTTGCCTGCTCCTTGTCTAATGATTTTCTTTGATTTTCAGTGCGAATCAGTCAGCGCTCTTACCGCTCTTAACCCATTCATCGAGTTCGGAAATTTTAAACTTCCACTGTTTTCCGATTTTTTGAGCAGGCAAACCTTCCTTACCATTTCTGATCCAGCTGCGAAGAGTAACTGTTTTGATTCCTAAATATTCCGCAGCTTCATCTATGCTTATCCATTTGTCATTCATGATTTCTTCCATGCTCTCACCTCGTGATTTGAATCTGAATACAGCTCAACTATTTTAGTATACACCATAAATGTGAATTTTTCAAGAGTTTACTGTTATTTGTTGCTATTATTTTTTATTTGTGCGTTTTTAAAATTCCCCACCGGACACAAAGGAGCCCCCGCAAAAGGACAACAAAAAACCAATTTTGCGCATCAGCGTGGAAGAGCCTGCGGAAAATCCGCAGGCCCTTCTTTTTGCGCACGTCAGAAAAGGGCGAA
>NZ_JBQHTM010000140.1:0-968 GCF_052065695.1 Intestinimonas sp. HCP28S3_D6 | reverse complement strand
TGCCGCCGTACAGTGAAGAACGGCTGGCTGCTGCCAGAGAGTACGCCAAACAGCACGGATTTCAGGTCTTGCGGACGGACAAGGAGAGCGCCTGAAATCGGGTCAATTCACAGGAAAATGGCAGGTCTGCACCCGGTATTTTTGCGGTGAATTGGTATCGTGATATCCCAGTATCCCCCTTCCGGGAAATGCGACAAAAGGAGCATTCAGAGCCGGAGGAGCTGACAGAAACCGCACAAACGGTGAAAGTCAGCTTCTCCGGGCAGGAGTACAGAGGGCGGCAAGCCCTTTGTGCTGGGTACAGGGGTGCAGCGCCCTGTTGGGGTCAAGGGGCAAGGCCCATTGGCGGGTTGAGGGCAGCCAGCCCCATCGGGTCAAGGGTGAAACGCCTTGCCCAGGGAGAGTTGATGCTTTGCGTCAATTCGTACTGGGTATTACCTGACGCAGAAATCCGCAGGTTTGGCGGCTTCGCCGCTGCTCCCCTTCGGGAAAAATCAACGGAGAATGGAGGGATGAAAATTGAAACTGACACGGCACAACGGACGCTCCGGCAAGCATGGCACCTATAATCCCCGGCACAATGACCGTCGGTTTGATGTTGAGAACAGCGAACACATTGATGCCCAGCGAGCCAGAAAAAATGTGTACTGGGACTGCTACCGTGGCTTCACTACCCCGGAACTTCGAGAGAAACCGGAACAGCCGGATTTCAGCTTTGAAGAAATTGAGCGAATGTATTACTACGAGCATTATTCCGACCATGTGGATGCCCAGAATGCCCGGAACGAGAAAACACGACACACCGAGCGCAACCGCACGGTGGAAGATCTTTTGAAAAACAACAAGACCTGCCCAGCGGAAAGTATCTACCAGATTGGCACCATGGAAGAATCCGTTCCACCGGGTACTCTGGCACTCATTGTCAGCGAATTTTACGAGGAGTTTGAACGGCGCTTTGGTTCCCATAT
>NZ_JBQHTM010000139.1:0-973 GCF_052065695.1 Intestinimonas sp. HCP28S3_D6 | reverse complement strand
GTTGTGGAAAGTTTTCGCCCGGCCATGGCAAGCGCATACAGATTCGCGCAGGCGAACATGGCATACAGCCGATTCTCGTTCTTCCTCAGTCCGCGATACACTGTTTTCTTATAGCCGAACTGACACTTGATAATCCGGAACGCGTGCTCTACTTTGCAGCGCACTGCGGATTTGCGGTTTTCAATATAACGCTCCCAGTCAATCGCGTTGTCACTGACCCTGGGAAGACTGCTGGGGCGGCGGTTAATACGGAAATCAATTTTTGAAAAATGCTCGTTGCTTGCGATTTCGGGGCGCTTCTGCACTCCAAGATATCCCGAATCCCCATAGACTACCCCGTCATCTTCCCGGAGTAAATTCGCTGTCTGGGTGATGTCATGCTCGTTTGCCGCTGTGACGGTCATCGTGTGAACCAGACCGCTGCCTGCGTCTACTCCGATGTGGCATTTCATCCCGAATTTCCACTCATTGCCCTTTTTCGTCTGGTGCATTTCCGGATCCCGGGCTTTCTCCGCATTCTTGGTGGAGCTGGGAGCATTGATGATGGTGGCGTCCACAATGGTGCCGCCCTTCATCATGTGTCCGGTTTGTACCATGACGCGGTTGATTGCATCGAAGAACAGCTTGTTCAGTCCGTTTGCCTCCAAAAGATGACGGAATTTGCACAGCGTTGTTTCATCCGGAACCGCTTCCGTCATGAAGTTAATGCCTGTGAATTTTCGCATGGCATAGCTGTCGTAGATGGCGTCCTCAGTAGCCGGATCGGACAGGTTGAACCAGATCTGAAGCAGATACATCCGCAGCATTTTCTCAATGCCCATGGGCGGACGGCCACGCTTTCCCTTGGGATAGTAGGGTTCGATAACACCAACCCACTCGTCCCAGGGAATGATCTCGTCCATGATTTCCAGAAATTCCTCCCGCTTCGTTTTCTTCTTGCGGAAGCTGTATTCGATATCCGTAAATGTTTCCT
>NZ_JBQHTM010000138.1:0-1006 GCF_052065695.1 Intestinimonas sp. HCP28S3_D6 | reverse complement strand
CTAATGCGCGGCACACCGCCCCGAAAGAGCAGCAAGGGCAGGAAGCCCGGATACTCGGCAAGACGCGGAGAAGCGGCCTACAAAGCGAACAGAAAGCGTTCTCGGAAACCACACCGAATCTGTCACTGTATTCGCTTCATTCGCTGGATAATTGAACAGGTCAAAGAACACAAGTGGTCTTTGGATGCCTGCGTCGGCTATGCCCGTCTGCATGGGCTGTTTCCAGCAGATGAGATGGTCTGCACCCGCACTCTTTACAATGAGGTCTGGGCAGGCAACCTTGACTTGTCTGTGACAGAACTGCCCGAAGCCATGAAACGCAAGCAGCACAAGGATTCCAAGCCCCGTGAACACAAGAATATCTTCGGCACGGACATCTCCCAGAGACCTGAGATCGCGGCTCTGCGCATCGAGGAGGGACATTGGGAAGGTGACACTGTCGTGGGCAAGAGGGCCGGTAAAGAGGCTGTTGTCCTCTCCCTGTTGGAGAAGAAAACGGAGAACTATATTGCCATCCGGATTCCCGGCAAGGATGCAGACTCCGTTCTGAACGCCATGCAGTTACTCAGGGAAGAATTCGGAGACAAGTTCTCACAGGTCTTCAAGACCATTACCGTGGACAACGGCTCGGAGTTCTCTGCGTTCAGTCAGGTCGAGAACTGGGGCTGTGCAGTCTACTTTGCACATCCCTATACTTCGTGGGAACGTCCCCAAAACGAACGCCACAACGGGCTGTTCCGAGCCTTCGTGCCCAAGGGTGCCTCCATTGAATCCTTCTCTCCAGAGTACATCTTGTCTGCTGCTGATGAGCTGAACGGACGCCCTCGCAAGAAGCTTGGCTACCGCACCCCGGAGGAACTGTTTGACGAGTTCCTCGACTCTGTTTACGCAGCCTCCGGCTGCGGCAGCATCGCCCAGGATGGAAGCCAGCGGCTTCCATCCTGACCGACGCTCTGATTAACTAAGTTCTACCGTGCAGGTGTCCAGCTTGCACTTGCAATTTGCG
>NZ_JBQHTM010000137.1:0-1022 GCF_052065695.1 Intestinimonas sp. HCP28S3_D6 | reverse complement strand
TCCCCTATTCCAAAGTGTCAGCATGCTTAAAGTTCGGTGGCTACGGAATTTCTACCGTATGTGCATCGACTACGCCTTGCGGCCTCGCCTTAGCTCCCGGCTTACCTTGGGCGGACGAACCTTCCCCAAGAAACCTTAGATTTTCGGCCATCATGATTCCCACATGATTCTCGCTACTCATTCCGGCATTCTCACTCGAATACAGTCCACCGCTCCTTCCGATGCGACTTCACCCCATATTCGACGCTCCCCTACCCCGCACATTGCTGTGCAGCCCAAGCTTCGGTTGTATGCTTAGCCCCGTTATATTTTCCGCGCAGAGTCACTCGACCAGTGAGCTATTACGCACTCTTTTAATGAGTGGCTGCTTCTAAGCCAACATCCTGGTTGTTTTCGCAACTCCACATCGTTTTCCACTTAGCATACATTAGGGACCTTAGCTGTGGGTCTGGGCTGTTTCCCTTTTGACCACGAAACTTATCTCACGTAGTCTGACTGCTGGTCATCAATTATCCGGCATTCAGAGTTTGATAGGGTTCAGTAACCTTATCGGCCCCTAGCCCATTCAGTGCTTTACCTCCGGTAATCTAAACCAACGCTAGCCCTAAAGCTATTTCGGGGAGAACCAGCTATCTCCGGGTTCGATTGGAATTTCACCGCTAGCCACAAGTCATCGCCGGTCATTGCAACGAACGTGCGTTCGGTCCTCCATGGAGTTTTACCTCCACTTCAACCTGCTCATGGCTAGGTCACCCGGTTTCGGGTCTATTGCAACAAACTCAAGCGGGCTATTAACCCTCGGTTTCCCTTCGCCTCCGGTACTGAATACCTTAAGCTTGCTTGTTACAATAACTCGCCGGACCATTCTACAAAAGGTACCTCATCACCCGTTAACGGGCTTTGAGTGCTTGTAAGCACAAGGTTTCAGGTTCTATTTCACTCCCCTCCCGGGGTCCTTTTCACCTTTCCCTCACGGTACTGCTCCTCTATCGGTCATCAGGTAGTATTTAGGGTTGGAGGGT
>NZ_JBQHTM010000136.1:0-1028 GCF_052065695.1 Intestinimonas sp. HCP28S3_D6 | reverse complement strand
CAAGAAAATTTCCATTTAATCAAAAGGAAGCGCTCATTTTATTTTGAGCGCTTCCTTTTTACTTGCGCTTTTTCTTCTTTGTCCCATGGTAAGGTTGTGTCCGAGCCTTACCTCTCATATTGTTGGGATTCTTCAGTAGCTTGGACAAACTCAGTATCCGCATAAACGCTGAGAAATCCTCGGATGCAATCTTGTCAAAGGGAATCTGCATCTGGTCACAGAACTCATGAATCACCCGTTCCTCGTTACTGCCCAGCTGCATGGCACGGTCAAATTTTTCCTTGACCTCTGTGAAGGTCGGCTGTGGATCGGCGGTGGTGCGGTCGGTGACATGGGCCTGACGAATATCCTGAACGATACTGTCCAGATCGTCGTGGATTGTGTGGCTAAAAAAGTCACTTTCCTGTACCTGTCCCAGCTCCAGCGTGCGGACATAAAGGTCGTTCTCCCCCGGCGCATGGCTGCGGATCACTTCCTGCCGGGTGGCCTCCAGCACCAGATTCATCTGGGCGATTCGCATATCAGCGATCCGGTCAACGAAAATCTCAATATCCGTCATCAGCCGCTGGAAGTTCTCGTGGGTGGCAATCTCACACAGCAGCCGGTTGTTGATTTTTCCGCTGCTCAATAATGTAACCATATCATCACTCAAATGCAGGGCCTGAAGCTCTGTGTTTGGGTGATTTTTATTTTCCGACAACCCCATCAGGTAATCGGTGGACACCCCGTAAAATTCCGCCAGCGTAGCGATGGCAAAGGGGCTGATATCCTTATAATCGTCGCTCTCATATTTGCTGAGAGCAGATTTGGAAAGCCCGGTTTGCTCGGCCAGCTGTTCCAGGGTCAAGTGCTTATCCACCACCCGCAAGTCTTTTAATCGTTCCGGGATAGACAGTTTTGTGTGCATCTAAACTCCCCCTCTCATCAGGAAAATCCTGCCGTTTATGACCATTATACCATGATTCCATAAGCGTGGAAATATGCTGCTTTCAAGCCATTTTCCATCGTTTTGGACATACGGGAGGGGG
>NZ_JBQHTM010000135.1:0-1048 GCF_052065695.1 Intestinimonas sp. HCP28S3_D6 | reverse complement strand
TGTAGGACTACAATACATATTGGACATCTGAATAAAAAAGGATGAAGGACAGGGCCTCATCGGTTATAGTTGAAGTTGCGGACAACAACCGAACGAGAGGAGACCATATCCTTCATGGGCAAGAGTATAACACAAGACATGGCATATCGGCAATCCCTGATGAAATACGCAGAAAAATACGGCGTCAGCCGCGCCAGCCGCAAGTACAACAAGAGCCGGTCCTACATCTACTTCTGGAAGGCCCGCTGGGACGGCTCGGTACGATCCCTGGCCTGTCAGTCCCGTCGGCCCCACAGCCACCCAAACCAGCACACGGAGGCGGAGCTGAAGCTGATCCAGGACATGCGCCGCCGCAGCCCCGGCCTGGGCATGATAGAGCTGTGGCACCGGCTGCGGCAGCGGGGCTATACCCGCCGCCCGGAGAGCCTGTTCCGGGTGATGCGCAGGCTGGGGTTGTTCCCAACGGCGGAGAAGAAAAAAGCCTACAAGCCCAAGCCTTACGAGCAGATGACCTATCCGGGCCAACGGGTCCAGGTGGATGTGAAGGTCGTACCCCGGAGATGTATTGCTGACCCGGAACTGCGTCTGTTCCAATATACCGCCATTGACGAATTCACACGACTGCGCTTCTTGGCCGCCTATCCTGAGCAGTCCACCTATTCCTCCGCAGACTTCCTGAAAAAGCTGACCAAATGGTATGCACACCGGGGCATCCGGGTGGAATGTGTCCAGACCGACAACGGTTTCGAGTTCACCAACCGCTTTTCCAGCAGGAGAGAGCTGCCCACCTTATTTGAGGCCACTGCGGAAAAACTGGGCATCCGGCACAAGCTCATTCGGCCCTACACGCCACGCCACAACGGAAAGGTGGAGCGCAGCCACCGGGAGGACCAGAAACGCTTTTACGCCTGCCACTGCTTTTATTCCCTGGACGACTTCGCAAAGCAGCTCGCTGCCCACAACCGCCGCTCCAATAACTTCCCCATGAGACCTTTGGGTTGGCTTTCTCCTCGAGAGTTCACCGTCCAATATGTTTGACAAACCTACA
>NZ_JBQHTM010000134.1:0-1052 GCF_052065695.1 Intestinimonas sp. HCP28S3_D6 | reverse complement strand
TAAATGTTTCCTGTTTCTTCATCCCCATACACCACCATTGCGTTGATAGTGTTATTATCCCACATCCGGAGCCTTTATGGTAGTGCGGATTAAATCAGAGATTCCCTAGTAGCAAAGTTCGAATACCCACCCGGGTAATTCCCAGTCTGCATAGTTCGGGGAGGGATTTGATGCAAGACATATTGAGCTGCGTCATGGGTTTGGATATTCATCGTGACGTTATCGTTGCCTGTTTTGCCCAAGGCGAACTAGGTGCCGATCCGGAAATCGAGATCCACTTCTTCAGCTTACTTATCTAGCCATGCTTGATTGCAGTATGCAGTTTGATATTTTTAATCATTCAGTATATTTCCATTCCCGTCGCCCACCAAATAGACGCTTTCATCGCGCAGCGTGATAACAACATCTGGCTGATATTCGTCAATATATTCAAGCAGGGACTTTTCATCATAATAACGGTAATCCAAGGAGCGAGTCTCGTTGAACCCTGTCCAAAGCAGGGTTTCAATTGGGTTGGTGTAGGAGTCTCCAAAGATCAGGGCGTTCTTCAGCTCCGGGCGGTTTGTCCGGATCACCGTCTCCCCAATGTCGCCGCCCATATAAGCTGAATATGTGACATCCTCTGTATGGGTATTGGGAAACAGATAGACACTGGAGTCCACCTGAGTCCCGTTGTCGAACCGCGTAAATGGAATTGGTTTTTTCAATTCCACATATTCAAGCTTGTCGTCCGTTTCCCATAATTCGTAAAGCTTCCGATTCGCAGAGCCCAAGAATGGATTTGGCAGCACGGACCATTCCAAATCGTCTGAAGTCATAACAGGGATGTCGAAGTTCGTATCTGAATTAATCCTATCCATTAAGGCCAAATAGGCGGCATATGCTCCCCTGTAGGTGTAGTGATGATCTGTCTCATAATAGTAGTCTTTCGACGCGCCCATCTCTAGGGAATCTCTGATTTAATCCGCACTACCATAAAGGCTCCGGATGTGGGATAATAACACTATCAACGCAATGGTGGTGTATGGGGATGAAGAAACAGGAAACATTTA
>NZ_JBQHTM010000133.1:0-1061 GCF_052065695.1 Intestinimonas sp. HCP28S3_D6 | reverse complement strand
CGGTTATACAGCGGAACGCTGCGCCTGCGGGATACGGTGGCCCTGGCCGGGAGAGAAAAGCTGAAAATCACAGAGATGCGTATTCCATCCAAAGGGGAAATTGTTCGGACAGACACCGCTTATCAGGGTGAAATTGTTATCCTTCCCAGCGACAGCGTGAGGTTAAACGATGTATTAGGGGACCAAACCCGGCTCCCTCGTAAAAGGTGGCGCGAGGACCCCCTCCCCATGCTGCGGACGACGATTGCGCCGAAAACGGCAGCGCAAAGAGAACGGCTGCTGGACGCTCTTACGCAACTTGCGGATACTGACCCGCTTTTGCGTTGCGAAGTGGATTCCATCACCCATGAGATCATTCTTTCTTTTTTGGGCCGGGTGCAGTTGGAGGTTGTTTCCGCTTTGCTGTCGGAAAAATACAAGCTTGAAACAGTGGTAAAGGAACCCTCCGTCATTTATATGGAGCGGCCGCTCAAAGCAGCCAGCCACACCATCCATATCGAGGTGCCGCCCAACCCGTTTTGGGCATCCATAGGACTGTCTGTTACACCACTCTCGCTTGGCTCCGGTGTACAATACGAGAGCCGGGTTTCGCTGGGATACTTGAACCAGAGTTTTCAAAACGCTGTCAGGGATGGTATCCGTTACGGGCTGGAGCAGGGCTTGTTCGGCTGGAACGTAACGGACTGTAAGATTTGCTTTGAATACGGGCTTTATTACAGTCCGGTCAGCACGCCGGCGGACTTCCGCTCATTGGCCCCGATTGTATTGGAACAGGCATTGAAGGAATCGGGGACGCAGCTGCTGGAACCTTATCTCTCCTTCATCCTCTATGCGCCCCAGGAATACCTTTCCAGGGCTTATCATGATGCACCGAAATACTGTGCCACCATCGAAACGGCCCAGGTAAAAAAGGATGAAGTTGTCTTTACTGGCGAGATTCCCGCCCGCTGTATACAGGCATACCGTACTGATCTGGCCTTTTACACCAACGGGCGGAGCGTATGCCTTACAGAGCTGAAAGGATATCAGGCCGCTGTCGGTCAGCCGGTCATCCAGCCCCG
>NZ_JBQHTM010000132.1:0-1096 GCF_052065695.1 Intestinimonas sp. HCP28S3_D6 | reverse complement strand
GGCTGCGGCAGCATCGCCCAGGATGGAAGCCAGCGGCTTCCATCCTGACCGACGCTCTGATTAACTAAGTTCTACCGTGCAGGTGTCCAGCTTGCACTTGCAATTTGCGAATTTATTTTAAGCTATCACGTTTTACCTTCTTAAGCCTTACTATCATTACCATAGGAATTTCTTTGTTGGTTTTAAAACATTCTTCATAAAATCCATCAATGACAAATCCAGCTCTAAAACAAAGGTTAAAAATATCTTGTATGGAACGATGATAATAAATCTGCTCTTTCGGTTGCCCTTCAATCGCTATATCATAGTAACTGTGCGGTGTCATATATTTTTCAGTCAACGTGACAAAACAAGGGTGTTGCGTTGCAAAGACAAAAATTCCGCTTTCCTGCAACAGTTCATAAACAGCCATAAGAAGTGGTTCAATATCCGTAATATCCATAATTGCCATATTAGAAACTGCTTTCGTAAAGGCTCGATTTCTTTTTAATTCTAATATACTTTTTCTATCGGTCGCATCCGCCACACAAAATTCAATTTGTTTTGCATATTGTGATTGCCGTCTTTTAGCCAATTCTATCATTTTTTTGCTGTAATCAAAAGCGACAACCGAAGCGCCTCTTTGTGCAAGATACGAAGAATAATTTCCATTGCCACACGCAATATCCAAAATGTAATCCGCAGGATTAGGAGATAGAAGTTCCGTTACTTTGGGACGCACTACCTCTCTGTGAAATTCATTAGATTCGTCACCCATTGCATTATCCCAAAATTGTGCGTTCTCCTCCCAGATTTTTTTACTTTCCTCTGTTCCCATGTTCTCTCCCACTCCCCAAATTTGCTTTTTTGCTTCCATTAAATCTTCCTTACTATATTCCATTGTTACCCTCCATAACTTCTGATTGTTGCCGTCTTGACGATTATGTATCTTTACATTACCTTCTGAAACATATGGCGCACCTTGTCCAGGCGGCTGTTTGGACGGCGGGGCTGGATGACCGGCTGACCGACAGCGGCCTGATATCCTTTCAGCTCTGTAAGGCATACGCTCCGCCCGTTGGTGTAAAAGGCCAGATCAGTACGGTATGCCTGTATA
>NZ_JBQHTM010000131.1:0-1135 GCF_052065695.1 Intestinimonas sp. HCP28S3_D6 | reverse complement strand
GGCAACACCGCGCAATGACATGAAAAAACCGCACCATCTGCCAATATCGGCAAACTGCGGCGGAGGATCAGCATATTTTCGTTGCATGGGCAAACCGAATCAAGCCGGCAAGCAACGCCTGTCAGCCAGAATCAGATTTGCCAGTGCAAATAACATATTCAATTTTGCGGTCTGTTTTCGCAGGCCTCGATACCGCGTCTTTCGGTATCGAAACAGGCCTTTCACTACGCCAAAGACGTGTTCCACTTTTGCCCGAACGGATGACTTTTCATGTTCTCTGCGTTTTAACTGAGCCTGCGATCTGGCTGAACCCTTTTTCATCTGCGAGGGACGACGATTGATTTTATAGCGAATGTGCTTGCCTGAATGGTTGGTGATGATGGCATCTTCACGTTTTTCAGCTCCAAGATAGCCGCTGTCACCGTATACGACCGTTTCTTCTCCGGTTAGTAACTTTGAAGTCATGGTAACGTCATGGACATTGGCGGCCGTCACCTTGAGCGTATGGATCAGACCGCTGTCTTTGTCCACGCCAATGTGGGCCTTATATCCAAAGTGCCATTCATTGCCCTTTTTCACTTGATGTGCATCCGGGTCCCGCTGCTTGTCCTGGTTTTTTGTAGAGGATGGAGCTGCAATGATGGTAGAGTCAACGATAGTGCCCTTTTTCAGAAGCAAGCCTTTCTCCCCCAGCAGCTTTATTACCTGTGCAAACAGCTGCTCCTGTAAACCATTGTGTACGAGGATATTTCGAAAGCGACCCAGTGTATCCCCGTCAGGCACCTGATTGCTGGACTCTACGC
Organism: Intestinimonas sp. HCP28S3_D6; assembly: GCF_052065695.1. Classification (NCBI taxonomy): domain Bacteria; kingdom Bacillati; phylum Bacillota; class Clostridia; order Eubacteriales; genus Intestinimonas; species Intestinimonas sp. HCP28S3_D6. The sequence continues at coordinate 332 of NZ_JBQHTM010000131.1, read as the reverse complement.
CGCAGAATTCTGAGAATGCACGACTGTCCATTGCCTCAGCAACTGTCGCCTCATCAGACAGATTATAAAGGTTTTGCAGCAGATATAACCGCAGCATCAGTTCCAGATCATAGGGCTTATTTCCGCGCTCCCCCTTGTAGTAGCACGGCTTAATCATGGCAATCCATCTGCCCCAGGGAACAATACGCTCTATCTGCTCAAGAAACTCTTTTTTCTTTGTCCGCACCTGCGCCAGTTCATCGCTCAGGCCCGACAGACTTATTTGTTTATTCATGTCTTTATTTTACCACGCAGTGACATTTTCTGCACACAGTTTTCTGTGCGGTGTTGCC
>NZ_JBQHTM010000130.1:0-1174 GCF_052065695.1 Intestinimonas sp. HCP28S3_D6 | reverse complement strand
TTTGCTGTCTCCTTTCAGAATGGTGTGTCGTGACTTCATTCTACCAGAGCCTGCAAGCTATGTCTTCTTTTATGCTCTTTCCAATTTGCGCAATTTATTGTACATTATCAAAAAATATAAAAATTGTTTAATAATAAGCTAATTAAAAGATATAATTAATAAAAATATGTTTAATAAAAAAGCTAAAATAGGAGGGGGTTTCCCTCCTATTTTTTAGAGACCATCCCAAACTTTGTGTAAACCTCCGATGTGGTGTAGAATAGGAGCACCACATTGGAGGATTTTTATAATGGCTAGAAAGAATCGTACCCCAGAAGAAAACGCACGTCGGGAAAAAATCAGAGAACTGCTGCAGATGGCGAACATAGGCAGCATGGAGGACATCCAGAGCCTGTTCAAGGAAACCATTGCCGAGTTCATGGAAAACGGCCTGGAGGCAGAGCTGGATGATGAACTTGGCTACAGCAAGTATGACTACAAAAATAAGGACACGGACAACAGCCGCAACGGTCACAGCAGCAAAACACTGCGGACCAGCTTTGGCGATGTGGAAGTGTCCGTACCTCGTGATCGGAAAGGCGAATTTGAGCCTCAGGTGCTGAAGAAAAACCAAACCAGCATCAGTCAGGACATTGAGGAAAAGATTCTGTCCATGTACGCCAAGGGCATGACCACGAGTGATATCGAAGCGCATATCCAGGATATCTACGGCGTAGAAGTGTCCGATACGACCGTAAGCCGCATCACAGATAAGATCCTACCCATCGCAAAAGAATGGCAGCAGCGGCCTTTGGAAAGCGTCTACGCGGTAGCTTTTCTGGATGCCATCCACTACCATGTGCGCAGCGAAGGACAGATCGTCAAGAAGGCTGTTTATATTGCCATTGGTATCGATCTGGACGGCAGGAAGGACGTTCTGGGTATGTGGGTCGGTGAAAATGAGAGCGCCAAATTCTGGGCAACGGTACTCAATAACTTGAGAAACCGGGGTGTTGCGGATATTTTCATCGCCTGCACGGACAATTTGACCGGGTTTTCCGCAGCGATTGAAGCGGTGTTCCCCGGGTCAATCCCAAATTTTGTGTAAACGCTAAATTGTGGTGCAAAATAGAGCAAAAATATTTTAAGGCGGGAGCGGCGCAAGCTGCTGCCGCCTTTTCTACAAAAATAACAG
>NZ_JBQHTM010000129.1:0-1185 GCF_052065695.1 Intestinimonas sp. HCP28S3_D6 | reverse complement strand
ACATGAACATGAAGCACTTGGAGGCGGCTCTGGACGACGCCTCTATTGCCGGTTGACTTCATTCAGCCGGAGCCTGCAAATAATTTTGCGCATAAATCTTGACGGCACCTACGATGTGTATGAAGTAGACGCAGAGGGCGCGTAAATCTGTTCCGCTGTGAAAGGAAGTGGTCTTATCTATCCGCCTCAACCGCCCCGGACGGGGCCATTGGCGTACAAAGCAAAGCGGACAATCACCAAATAATAACAGAAAAAGGAGGACAGCCGGAATCAGGCCCCGGAAACCGGGTGCGGATTGTTCCGGCCTTTGTATGCCTATGAACCATAACTAAGCAATTATTCAAACGATTCCGGCTCATTCTGTATATGGAATTTTTTACTCAGGCAATCACCGTTCTTCAGACCCTCGTTATTGCTCTCGGCGCTGGCCTCGGCATCTGGGGTGTCATTAACCTGCTGGAAGGTTACGGCAACGACAACCCCGGCGCGAATGCTCATGTACGGTAAGGAAGCAAGCAACCGAAAACAAGAGATAGACCGCCAGCACTACACTATTCCGAACCAAAGACCAAAAGATAAGCATTGTGGGAAAATCTAAACTTTTGGATTTTCCTACAATGCCAACTACGGCGGAATCCCTCCCACTCCTTATATCTTTCTGTATACATTGAATTTGTATTTAGTAAAATGCAGACAACACCACGGATCGGCTTTTGGTTGGACAATTCCAACCAAACACCACAGCAGACAGCAGAAAACATTCTGAACGCTAGGAAGCCGGTATGATTGTTACATATAAGGGGAAGAAAAATTTCTTTTAGGTACTTGCTTTCCTAAAACTGATGTGATACAATGATTTAATCCAGAAAAGGAGTAAAAAATATGCGGCAAGGTATTCTTAAATAAAACTATAATCAAATAGTGGGAACAAAGGATTATGATAGCTCCTTTTGTAGGGGCTTAGTTTTTTGTACCCAATTTAAGAATACTTTTGCCTTATCAATTTTGACATATCCCCAAAAACAGCAATCACAAACAGGTGTATGCTGTATATGTGTATGTCCGCAACTTATAATCCCCAGTGGTAAAAGTATTTTACTGCTGGGGATTTTTATGCCCTTTGGGGCTGTAAAGGGAGGACAATCACATGAAAATAATCAATATTGGAATTCTTGCCCATGTAGA
>NZ_JBQHTM010000128.1:0-1222 GCF_052065695.1 Intestinimonas sp. HCP28S3_D6 | reverse complement strand
TAAGCACAAGGTTTCAGGTTCTATTTCACTCCCCTCCCGGGGTCCTTTTCACCTTTCCCTCACGGTACTGCTCCTCTATCGGTCATCAGGTAGTATTTAGGGTTGGAGGGTGGTCCCCCCAGCTTCCCACCGGGTTTCACGTGTCCGGCGGTACTCTGGATACTGACTAACAGGAATCATTTTTCGCTTACGGGACTATCACCCGCTGTGGTCGGCCTTCCCATACCGTTCAGCTAAACTATCCTGCCGTTGTGTCAGTCCACAACCCCAGAGGATAAATCCTCTAGTTTGCCCTCTTCCGCGTTCGCTCGCCACTACTTGCGGAATCTCGGTTGATTTCTCTTCCTCGCCCTACTTAGATGTTTCAGTTCAGGCGGTTCCCCGCGTACGCCTATTTTATTCAACGCACGCTGACAGAGTATTGCTCTGCCGGGTTGCCCCATTCGGAAATCCACGGATCAATGCGTATGTGCCGCTCCCCGTAGCTTATCGCAGCTTGTCACGTCCTTCGTCGGCTCCTGATGCCAAGGCATTCCCCTTGCGCTCTTTCTAGCTTGACCTTTCGCAGAACCTTTCTGGTTCCACGTTTTAGATCATGAATCATGCAGGCATCACAGAAGTTCAATTGGCTTCATTGTCGTTTTACCCTTCACTAGAACAGCTTTCGCCATTCTATCTTAAAGTTCCACAACATTTGCTTATTGCCCTCTGTTGCTTGCTCTCAATACTTTCTTCGCATTGTTCAGTTTTCAAGGTACAGACCTCTGACCATCAAGGTCAGATCTCAATGCTCAACACTCGTTTAAGCATTGAGATCTGATTTTGTTGGTGGAGGTAATCGGACTCGAACCGGTGACCCCCTGCTTGCAAAGCAGGTGCTCTACCAACTGAGCTATACCCCCGTAAGGGTTTTAGTGGTGGGCCCAAGTGGACTCGAACCACCGACCTCACGATTATCAGTCGTGCGCTCTAGCCAGCTGAGCTATGGGCCCGCGCTAGGTACTCACCGTTCAGCGGTGTGCGCCCTCTAAATTAAACAACGTGAATCACTTGCACGCTCCAGAAAAGCCCTGACCTTAGGACGTTACAACAAGAACTGGTCTCGTTGAATTCTCCTTAGAAAGGAGGTGATCCAGCCGCACCTTCCGATACGGCTACCTTGTTACGACTTCACCCCAATTATCGAACCCACCTTCGGCCGCGCCCCCCTTGCGGTTAGGCT
>NZ_JBQHTM010000127.1:0-1279 GCF_052065695.1 Intestinimonas sp. HCP28S3_D6 | reverse complement strand
GGCTGCGGCAGCATCGCCCAGGATGGAAGCCAGCGGCTTCCATCCTGACCGACGCTCTGATTAACTAAGTTCTACCGTGCAGGTGTCCAGCTTGCACTTGCAATTTGCGAAGAATAAATAACTTCTATCGTAGTTGCATTGCTCATAAGGGTAAATTGGTCTTTAACAAAGTCTGATTCATTAAAAATGAGCTGTAACAGTTCAGGTATAATCATTTCTTTGTCTACTCTAAATTTGATAATACATGGGTGCAAGATACCCTCATTAGCCCCTTCTGGAACAATAGCAACTTTTCCAATCGTGCCTCTTGTAGTAATAAGGATATCGCCAGGATATACAGCAAAGCTTCGCATTTCCTGAAATTTCTCTTCAGAAACAAAGGTAGTATTTTCTGAAAAATTATTGTCGAGAACAACTCGTTGATTATATACCCATTTACCCTCATCTGTGAAATCACTACCTGAGAGTGCACTTCCAAAAGGACCTACTTTCATACTATCTGAGCTGTTTTCCAGCATAAATTTCAGCCTTTTAAAATCCCAATGCGCCGGAATTTTCCCAATCCATTCAACCCCACTGTCCTTCATCGGCACAGACTTGTCCAGCCCCTTGGTTACTGTTTCGGTAATCAGGGACTTTTTGTATTGCTGCAAAAGCACAATCTGTTTTTCCAAATCTGCGGCAATGCTGTCAATCTGGGCACATTCTTTGTCGAGAAAATCTGCGATAGCTTGCTGTTCTGTAATTTCAGGAAAGTATGCAATAAAATTACCTATTTTTTCTTGTGAAAGAGAGGCCATTACTGTACCATCCTGAGCATACTCTGTGTAACCATTAAATACCGAACTACTCATCAGCCAGAAAAGAAATCGGTTATCAAATTTGTTTTCAAGCGGACGAATAAGCAATAGATGGCTATTTAAAGAAGCTTTACCTGGTAGTGTATCCACGTATGCCATTTTGCCAACTGTGCCGTCCTTTGTAACCAGCAAATCACCTACTTTTAATTGAATTTCAGGTGCTTGATTGTACCGTTCATCTGAAATATGATAGCTTCTATCAAATTGAATCTTACCATTTTCAAAATCTGTACCAGTTATAAGGTAAGGGCCCTCATCAATAAATTCATCAGCAGTAAGGCCTTGCCAACCAATTCTTCCTTTTAGATAGCTAAGGAACCTCTGAATAAAAGCCTTTATCCTGTTTCTACTCAATGTATTAGCCGCCATTTGCGCTTGGTTAAGGTGATTTCAGTGCAAAATAGCCATTATTTATCTGC
>NZ_JBQHTM010000126.1:0-1324 GCF_052065695.1 Intestinimonas sp. HCP28S3_D6 | reverse complement strand
GGTCAGGTAGAATAAGTTTCGCAAAAACAAAAAAGACATGGTTTGCAGATCTCTGGTAGAATGAAGTCGCGACACACCATTCGAAAGGAGACAGCAAACCATGTCCGAGAAGATTGTACAGCTAAACGAGGAAGTTATCAAGGGGCAGCTCAAGGAACTTGTACGTGGAAGCGTAGAAGAAACACTCAATGAGCTTCTGGAGGCCGAGGCGGAGAAGCTAACCCAGGCGGCCCGGTACGAGCGTAACAAGCAGCGCCAGGGCTACCGCAGCGGTCACTACAGCCGCAACCTCACCACCACTTCTGGGGATGTCACTCTCAAGGTGCCTAAGCTCAAGGGAATCTCCTTTGAGACTGCCATTATTGAGCGGTATCGCCGCCGGGAGAGCAGTGTGGAAGAGGCTCTTATTGAAATGTACCTGGCAGGTGTATCCGTCCGGCGTGTAGAGGACATCACTGAGGCCCTGTGGGGCAGCAAAGTCTCTCCCTCCACCATCAGTGAGCTGAATAAGAAAGCGTATGTCCACATTGAAGATTGGCGGAACCGTCCTCTGCAAGGTGGGCGGTATCCATATGTCTATGTGGATGGGATCTACCTGCGCCGCAATTGGGGTGGAGAATTTGAAAATGTAGCCATTCTTGTGGCAATTGCGGTTAATGAGGATGGATATCGTGAGGTTTTGGGCGCCGCAGAGGGCATGAAGGAGGATAAGGCCAGCTGGATCAGCTTCTTCCAGTGGCTGCGTGGCCGTGGTCTGAACGGTGTGAAACTCATTGTTGGCGACAAGTGTCTTGGTATGCTGGAAGCCGTGGGAGAGGTATTTCCTGAGGCCAAATACCAGCGGTGTACCGTCCATTTTTACCGAAATGTGTTCTCTGTCACACCTCGCTCAAAGGTGAAGCTGGTGGCCAAGATGCTCAAGGCGATCCACGCTCAGGAGAGCAAGAAAGCCGCCCGAGAAAAAGCTAAGGCTGTGGTAGAGGAACTGCGCTCTATGAAACTGAAGGAAGCCGCCAAGAAGGTGGAGAATGGTATTGAGGAAACGTTGACCTACTGTGATTTCCCCAGTGAACACTGGACCCGTATTCGTACCAACAACGTGATTGAGAGGCTAAACCGGGAGATCCGCCGCCGTACCCGTGTGGTGGGCAGTTTCCCGGACGGCAACTCTGCCCTTATGCTGGTCTGTGCCCGGCTGCGCCATGTAGCCGGCACCCAGTGGGGCAACAAGAAGTACATGAACATGAAGCATCTGGAGGCGACCGTTGAGGATGCCTCCATTGTTGGCTGACTTCATTCATAACAGAGTCTGCGAACTAAAGTG
>NZ_JBQHTM010000125.1:0-1383 GCF_052065695.1 Intestinimonas sp. HCP28S3_D6 | reverse complement strand
CAGATAAATAATGGCTATTTTGCACTGAAATCACCTTAACCAAGCGCAAATGGCGGCTAATACATTGAGTAGAAACAGGATAAAGGCTTTTATTCAGAGGTTCCTTAGAAACGACTTTATCTGAAGGACGTAGATTAATAAATTCAGTGGTGCCAAACCCAATATCCGTATCGAGATCGTCTAAGCAGGCTCCCTTTCCATTCTCAAAGCACGGAGTGATTTTCGCCACAACAACATCACCCTTTGCAAACGATGAGAACCCCGTGCGAACCTCTGCAATTTTCTTTTTGATTGAGCAATCGATTTCTCCTGTTTCTGTAACATTTTCCATAGGAAGGAACGTAACCAATTCCGAGTCGTCCTTTACCTTAACAATATCTGCAATCGAAGCATTTGCTCTACAGATACGTTTTAACGGCATTACTTCCCATGTAGTAGGAATTTCTCCAAGCCAATATACACCGCTATCTTTTCTTTCTGACTTCTTAAAACCATGCAAGATGCCCTGATCTATAGTAGCCTTGCGTAATTCCTTATACGCAGAAACCTGCTGTTTTTTAACAGAAATAAGCCGATTGACCTCAGAAATCTTCCAATCAAGATATCTTACAATTTGATCCTGTTCCTCACGTGGAGGGATCGGCAGCATTACATTACCAAGGTAATTCATTGAGATTCGCATGCGGACTGATGTAAGAACACCTTCATCACTCTCGTGCATCAGGATTCCCTTACCAAGGCCTATAAGACTTCGCTGGAAAGTAATCAGCCTAAAAATATAATGGTAATACCAAATGTTCTCATCTTCACGCGGATAAAAAGCATAGTAAACCGGACTGATCGCTCCATAATATCTGGATACACCAGCCGCGCCGGAAACTACGTTCATGCAGTTAACAAGCAGATCGTTCTCTCGGCAAATGTTATATTGTGTTAGATCATCCTTTGGTTTGTTCCCGCCTGTGCCTTCCTTTTCTGCATACGGGACAACTCCTTGTTTAGCAGTCAGGGATAATATGTAATCGGTTTGAATAGGATTATTGCGCTCTTTCCGCATGGCGAATATGCCCTTGAGGCGTTTCATCTCCCAGTGTGACGGAATTTGTGCCACCCATTTTTGGTCGACTGTAGTGTAAGAAGCATATTCTTTATCCATTAATAGCTCCTCCTACAATTCCAGCCAGCATACCATCTGCTTCTTTTTCAAGTTCATTCAAAGATGCAATAATCTCATCCATACTTCTCAAATTAACAGGCCTATAAAAATACTTGTTCGCAAATTGCAAGTGCAAGCTGGACACCTGCACGGTAGAACTTAGTTAATCAGAGCGTCGGTCAGGATGGAAGCCGCTGGCTTCCATCCTGGGCGATGCTGCCGCAGCC
>NZ_JBQHTM010000124.1:0-1392 GCF_052065695.1 Intestinimonas sp. HCP28S3_D6 | reverse complement strand
GCCGAACCGCTTCTTGAACACGTAGCTGAAATAGTTGGGCTCGTCGTAGCCCGCCCCAAAAACGGCTCCGCCGTTTCCGGGGAACCCCACTTCTTCTCTTCCTCGGCGGAAATGAATTCCGCCTGCGGCAAGGTTTTGCCCGGAGGGCAAAACGCTTGGGCGCGGATGACCTACGTCCCGCCTCCGGCGGTGCCAAAAGGTGGGCTACTTGCGAAATTGCGACGGTGACACGCCGAACCGCTTCTTGAACACATAGCTGAAATAGTTGGGCTCATCGTAGCCCACCTTTTCCGCCACCATATAGGTCTTGTCGTCGGTGGTGCGCAGCAGCTCCACTGCATGCTCCATACGCACGTCGGTGAGATACTGGACGTAGCTCCGCCCCGTCTCCTGCTTGAAGATGGTGGAAAAATAGGACTGGCTGATGTGCAGGTGGTCACAAATCCGGTCTACCGACAGCCCGGAGTCTGGATAGTTCTCCCGGATGTACCGCTCCGCCTCCTCCACCAGCCGTTTGGCGGTGGAGACCCGACGCTGGTCCATGCAGCCGCTCATGTTGAGGCACACCGACAGCAGCCAGGCACGGAGCTCCTCCATTGGGGTGTCCTCAGCAAGAAGCGCCAACCACGTCCCTCTGGGCCCCAGCATGGCCTCCTCCCCCAGCCGGCAGCGCTGGATCACAGGCAGCAGGGTTCCCAGCATGCCGATGGCCCTGGACTGGTCGCTCCACTCCCCATCTCCTTCGGCCAGGAGCTTGTCCACCATGGCGGCGATCTGCTCCTGAGAGCCGAACTTAATGACGGAAAGCAGCTGCTGCTCCCTGTGGCTGTCCCCCTCCGGCACGGTCCGATCCAGACGCTCCATGTCCTGGATGTAGATGGGTTTGCCCATGCCCACCACCGCCCGGTACTCCAGGGCGGCCCGGGCCTCGCCGCAGGAGCGGCACAGCTCCTCCAGCTTCTGACAGGGACGGCCGATGCCCACCGCCAAGGTGACGCCCAGGATGCGCTCACACTCCGTACACACCTCGCCCAAAATGCGCATGAGGCTCTCCACCGGGTCCCGCTCCCAGGCGGTGGCGATCAAGATGGAGGAGACTCCGAGCACAATCTCGCTCTGACATCGGTCCCGAAGGGCATCGCTGAGCATCTGCTGCACCGACACCGGCACCAGTTCCGCACTGAGGGCGGGCCGGTGCTCACCGCCGTGGACGATGTCGCACACCGCCGCCACCTTGTACGCTCCCTCCCGGACGGTGAGGGCAAACCGCTCCGCCTGGGCCTCTAAGGAACCTCTGAATAAAAGCCTTTATCCTGTTTCTACTCAATGTATTAGCCGCCATTTGCGCTTGGTTAAGGTGATTTCAGTGCAAAATAGCCATTATTTATCTGC
>NZ_JBQHTM010000123.1:0-1407 GCF_052065695.1 Intestinimonas sp. HCP28S3_D6 | reverse complement strand
CCCGGGCGTTGGTTGACCCGGGCGTAAGGGACCGAAATTTAGTAGGGAAGTCTCCGATGTCCAGAGGCGAGAAAAGGCATGTGGTATACTAAGGTGCCCGTACCGCAAACCGACACAGGTAGATGAGGAGAGAATCCTAAGGCCAACGGGAGAAGGGTTGTTAAGGAACTCGGCAAAATGACCCCGTAACTTCGGGATAAGGGGAGCCTGCGCGAGCAGGCCGCAGAGAATAGGCCCAAGCGACTGTTTACCAAAAACACAGGTCTATGCTAAATCGAAAGATGACGTATATGGGCTGACGCCTGCCCGGTGCTGGAAGGTTAAGAGGAGGGCTTAGCGCAAGCGAAGGTCTGAATTGAAGCCCCAGTAAACGGCGGCCGTAACTATAACGGTCCTAAGGTAGCGAAATTCCTTGTCAGGTAAGTTCTGACCCGCACGAATGGCGTAACGATTTGGGCGCTGTCTCAACAGCCCACCCGGCGAAATTGTTGTACTGGTGAAGAAGCCAGTTACCCGCAACTAGACGGAAAGACCCCATGGAGCTTTACTGTAGCTTAATACTGGAAATCGGTAAATCATGTACAGGATAGGTGGGAGACTTGGAAGTACGGGCGTCAGCTCGTATGGAGTCACCCTTGGGATACCACCCTTGATTTGCTGGTTTTCTAACCTGCGGCCGTGAATCCGGTCGGGGGACACTGTTAGGTGGGCAGTTTGACTGGGGCGGTCGCCTCCAAAAAGGTAACGGAGGCGCTCAAAGGTTCGTTCAGCACGGACGGAAACCGTGCAGTGAGTGTAAACGCATAAACGAGCCTAACTGCGAGACTGACGGGTCGAGCAGTAACGAAAGTTGGAGTTAGTGATCCGGCGGTATGTGCGTGGAAATGCCGTCGCTCAACGGATAAAAGCTACCCTGGGGATAACAGGCTGATCTCCCCCAAGCGTCCACAGCGACGGGGAGGTTTGGCACCTCGATGTCGGCTCGTCGCATCCTGGGGCTGAATTCGGTCCCAAGGGTTTGGCTGTTCGCCAATTAAAGCGGCACGCGAGCTGGGTTCAGAACGTCGTGAGACAGTTCGGTCCCTATCTGTTGCGGGCGTAAGAGATTTGAAGGGAGCTGTCCTTAGTACGAGAGGACCGGGATGGACGAACCTCTGGTGCACCAGTTGTCCTGCCAAGGGCATAGCTGGGTAGCTACGTTCGGACGAGATAAACGCTGAAGGCATCTAAGCGTGAAACTCCCCCTAAGATTAGATCTCTCACTCTTTATGAGGTAAGGCACGTCGTAGACTATGACGTTGATAGGTCGGAGGTGGAAGCACGGTAACGTGTGCAGCTGACCGATACTAATCTGCCGAGGGCTTGACCTTAACATGATTGTGCAGGCGCTTGTCCTCCTACTTCACT
>NZ_JBQHTM010000122.1:0-1541 GCF_052065695.1 Intestinimonas sp. HCP28S3_D6 | reverse complement strand
AAGAGATGAGCAAAACAGTTGGAAAGAGCGGCCCGCAAACAGGCAAATGGGAATCGAAAGAGATTAGGGCATCTCAAGGGTGCAAAAACCATAGCGCGGTAAACCCCGCGCCTGAAAAAGGTATGGAACAGGCAGATCAGGCGGAACGCCGAAGCTGTTTGGCAGAACGGTAGGAGTGAGAACCATGCAGAACGGCGGCCAACGCAACAGTTAGGGCAGAGATATGGGCCAGCGTATTGAGGTTTGCCGCACTTGTGCCGTTGCGCACCCACAGCCGTTCCTGACCTGTGGATTTAAAGCGGGAATTATAACGCTCACACTCCGTCCGCAGGGCGTAAGTCCGCTTGAAATAGAGACAGCTGCGGTCAATGGAAAGTCTATAATCGTTTGGAACGGTCTTGTATTTCGTGCAGCCTCGGTTCTTCTTCCCGTTGTTCCAGTTTTTGTGGTTACAAGGGCAAACACCGGTTTTGGACTGGCGGAAGGTGCAGCAATATTTCTGCCGGGTACGCCCATTGTCGGTGGTCTTGCCATCCTTGTGCATAGCGAGACCAGCGTCACAGACCGGATTACCGGCAGGAAGCGCTTTAGAGACTTTCGTGCCGCGTGGATTGAGGGGGATAAATGCCTCGCCCTCATAGACTGTTTTTACCGTATTGTAGATGCTTTTCACATCGTAGCCCTTGTCGGCAAGGAAGGTGCATTCCTTTAAGGAGATCACCCTGTCAGCTTCGGCGAGGATCTCGGCGGCAACGGAGGAATCGGCGATATTGCCCGGCGTGGTCAACTCGTAGAGCGGCAGCCCAGAGATGCAGTCCACCAGCACATGGCTTTTGTATCCCCAGTAGAACTCATACCGCCGCTCATTGTGCTGGTTGGAGGCCGAATGGACGCCCAGAGCGCAGTCCGGGTCGCTTTTGGGGTGGTTTTCCTTGGAGAACTTGCTTTTCGCAAAGGACTTCGGGTTGTTCTGCTTCGTGTTCGCCATGACGGGTGTGGAATCCAGACCAACGAAAGACGCATCCACCACGCCCAGCTCATACAACTTCCGCACCAGATTGGCCATGATCGACTTCAACGCACCGTTGTTCAACTGCCGCAGGCAGCGGTCATACGTCCAGTAGGACGGCAGCGGCTCCATGATGTTAAAGCCGCAGTAATGGGCGATGATGCGGTTGTTGTCCAGATAATCCATCAGATCTGTGATCTGCGTGAAACCCTCGCATTTCATAACGATAAACGCACAGACCATGGCTTCTTTGGGGAAGCCCCGCCGCCCGGTTGCCGCTCTGGGCAGCGTGAAGTCCAAGCTGCTGAAAAGCTTGTCATAAAACATGGCGGCGCTTTGGGATGTGAACAGTGTCACATCCTGAATGATTTCCTGTCGGTAGATAGCGGCCAGCCCCTTTCCGGTTGGTTTTCTGCAAATTAATTTTACCAGAATGGGGCTCCGCTTTCTATATCATATGAGTGATTTTCGGTTTCAGCCATGACCGGAAACCATTGCAATTACTACTCTTTTGGAGTTTTGCTCATGGCTG
>NZ_JBQHTM010000121.1:0-1545 GCF_052065695.1 Intestinimonas sp. HCP28S3_D6 | reverse complement strand
CTAATTTATTAAGGAGTGGGTATAGTATGCTTTATACGAAGGCCAAAAAGGAAGCTCTTTCAATTTATGAACACGCAGTGGAAAAGTACAATAATACATACCAAACTATGCAGGAAACGGGGTCCCGACTCTATTCCTTACGGCAAGATAGTGTAAAGTTGATCCAAGAAATAGAGCTTTTACTCAATAGTATCGCAAACAAGCCAAAGGAATTTGAAAAAACAATTTCTGATATTCAGGCTGAACAAAAGAAGTTTCGAGATGCAGAAGAGTATGCCGCAGAAGCAATGAAAGCCGCTGTGAAATCTGGTATTAGCGTTGCCGCCGGAGTGGCTGGCGGAGCCGCTGTGGCGAGTATGGCACCTTCTGCCGCCATGTGGGTGGCCACCACCTTCGGAACTGCCTCCACTGGAACTGCAATCTCCACATTATCTGGTGCAGCAGCAACAAAAGCGGCGCTGGCATGGTTGGGCGGTGGGGCGTTGTCTGCCGGGGGAGCAGGAGTTGCAGGTGGCCAAGCTCTCTTAGCCTTAGCTGGGCCCATTGGCTGGGGAATAACCGGGGTAACCACGGCAGCATCTGTAGTTGCATTAGGGCATAAAAACAAGAAGATTGCAGATGAGGCAATTGCTGAAGCGAAGAAAATTACCATTGCTGGGGCAGAGGTCAACGAATCCAGCGCCAAAATTCAGCATCTTATAGATGAAACGGTTATGTTGATGGATGATTTGCGAGATATGTCTCGGGCAAACACACTTTTAAGGGATGCAAATTATCTGGAACTGTCTGAGAAAGAGCAATACCGTCTTGGTGCTATGGTTAACAGTACTCTGGCGTTAGCTGAAATGCTGAACAAGACCATTTAGGAGGATTCAGTATGGATGTCGCGCAAATTGTAAAAAGCACGCAGGAACAGGGTGTTGCTGCATGGGTTGATTATCTAAATCAGTTGCGGTTGAACGAACTTCTGGCAAAGCTGACCTCACAAAATATGAATCTTGAGCAGGCGTTGGCCGAACTTCAGAAGATGAAGGTCAATATTGCTGCCTTGATTGAAAACAATCGGGGCGGCGCAAAAGGAATGCATGGCTTTATCGCAGAGACTGCGGAGGTTGGCATTGAAAACGCACGTAACCTGATAAAAGGATTAGACGCGGTCTGCGAGTGGATCAATAACAATGGCCCTGCAGACATTCTCAGAAATGGTACAGAAATTCAGCAAAAGTTTGTGCGATCCGGGGGGCATTTCGGCCTTGAGGCTGTCAAAGCCCATTTGGAGCAATACCCTGATTTTATTCGAAATGGCGGAAAATATCAAATTCCGAAAGATTTCTATAACGACCTCCAAAGGATTTTGGCGCTTTCTCAGGAAGAAGCAGCGAAGGAATCTACCAGTACATATCAATTGTGGAAGTGGATTCATACCTTCTTTGAGGAAACTGGAGTTTCTCCAAGTGATTTAGAACCTGCGGTTTTAGATTATTCAGCCGTACAGGCCGGAAAAATTGGCAAAACCATTCAGCAAGAAGAAAACAACATTAAAGC
>NZ_JBQHTM010000119.1:0-1567 GCF_052065695.1 Intestinimonas sp. HCP28S3_D6 | reverse complement strand
CGGCTGCGGCAGCATCGCCCAGGATGGAAGCCAGCGGCTTCCATCCTGACCGACGCTCTGATTAACTAAGTTCTACCGTGCAGGTGTCCAGCTTGCACTTGCAATTTGCGTTAGAAAAATTTTTTGAAAAATATTTCTGTAGCGTCCAGATATGAAAAATGCTCATTCAACTCTGCCTGAGAGCCGAATGAGCGTAAAAAGAGCCGCTTGATCTCGCTGGCACGCGCCGTTGAGCTTCTCCACCGTTTTGGTGGAGAAAAATCATCAAGCGGCACATGGGAAGTCAGCGCATCAAGCGGCTCCGGGGCACAATCTTCGATTATTTTATTTTCGGAAGCTGTTTATGCTCTGCGGAAAGAGACAGGCGGGAATCCAACATTCTCTCCGCAATTAGGGCATTTGATAAACGAATAGCCGTGGGTCCCACGGGACAGGATTTCAATCTTATGGTCGCAATAGGGACACAGGCGGGCCAGCGTTATGCTGCTGCTCCTGGCGCACTCCGCCCGGAGCCTATCCTGCTCCGCCTTAACTTGGGCATAACGGACTGGATTTTCGGTTCTGATATTGTATCGTGGCATAAGAAAGATTCCCTCCAGTTCAAAACAGTTCTTCCTCGTCCGGCTCAATACGGACAAGAGCATACGGATCTTTCAAATCATTCCGTGTCAAAAGTCCAAGCTGCTTTAGTCGGATGGAGAGGGCAGCTTTGGATACCCCCAGGTTTTCTGCCATTGTTGCAAATGCCTGATACTCTTTGGGCGCAAATACACGGTTTAACATACGGATTTTGGAGTACAATCCCACTGCTTTCATCTGTTTCACCAATAGATCCAGCGGCATTAAAATGGCAGCTGTCAGCATATTAACACGCCATTCTTCCCAGTCCACTTGTCTCCCGCCATACCGTATGGAGGAATCTGTGCAGCAATAGACATGTCGATGGTTTATACCTGAGGCATATTCTTTTGGAAAAAGCATTTTGAGAATCTGATGACTGGCCTCATGGACAAGGGTAAAATGCAGCCGTCCGGGATTTGCATCTGGCTCTGTTAGAGCGGATTCGATCAGAACCGTCTTGCCGTCCAGGAAAAAATGGGTCGGATTCTTGTTTTCATAAACCCTGACTCCTACCTGATCAAAAGCGGTCATGCCAAGAATAGAACCATCAATGGACAATGTCCGATATGTAATATCAAGGCCAAGAAGATCCTGAATCAAAAGCTCTGGGCAAACCCGTTGGCTCATAGGACCCGTAGTTCCAACCATTCTCTGATAAGCATTTATCACCCGTGTGGCAATAGCTTCTATTTCTCTTTTTGATAGGTATGGCACGTCGTCCCCTCCCTCCGGATGTAAACTATTATAATTATCTCAAAAGGATATGTCAATTCATATTTTATCTTTATAGGATAAATACATTGACTTGCTTAACAATGGAATCTATAATATTTTTATCTAAGGAACCTCTGAATAAAAGCCTTTATCCTGTTTCTACTCAATGTATTAGCCGCCATTTGCGCTTGGTTAAGGTGATTTCAGTGCAAAATAGCCATTATTTATCTGC
>NZ_JBQHTM010000118.1:0-1606 GCF_052065695.1 Intestinimonas sp. HCP28S3_D6 | reverse complement strand
TGTTTTCGGTAAAATGAAAATGTAGCAAATGGTACTCAAAAAGTGAGCACCCCAATGGCAAATAAAAAGAGCCATTGTCAGCACCTGAAATAAACGCTACCCTTTAGGTGGGATAACCATAAGGGGGTAGCAGAAAGGTGTTACGAATGGCTCAAATCAAGTATATCAAAGACCTCTACGAAAATGAAGAGGCAAGTTTGCGGGAAATATGCCGCATAACCGGCCACAGCTTTGAGACTGTCCGCAAGTACGCCTACCAGGAAAACTGGAGCGAGGACAATCTGCCGGATATTGAGCCACAGAGCTATCCGGTGCTGCAAGACTTCATCCCCATCATTGATAAATGGCTGGAGGAGGACCGAAAGGCCCCCAGGAAACAGCGCCATACAGTAATGCGGATTTACCACCGCCTGTGTGATGAGCATGGGTTTACTGGCTGCTATTCCACCGTGAAGAAGTATGTCCGCAAGAAAAAATATGTCATGAAAACTCTGAGTGCCGGTTATCTCCCTCTGGAGCACCCCAAAGGCTGGGGACAGGTGGACTTTGGCCTTGCGGAAGGCGAATGGGCCGCTACCGGAGAACGCTTTCCGTTCTATGCGCTGACGATCTCATTCCCCGGCTCTAACAACGGAGTAACGCAAGCGTTCCCGTCTCAAAACCAAGAGTGCCTGCTGGAAGGCATGAAGCGGATTTTTGAGCACATTGGCGGCGTCCCTCCCAGGCTGCGGTTTGACAACATGACCACGGCGGTTGCTCAGGTACTAAAAGATGGTGAGCGTGTCCTTACGGACGGCTTTACCCGCTTTATGCTCCACTACCGTTTCCAAGCTGATTTTTGCAATCCGGCTTCCGGCAACGAAAAAGGCAATGTAGAGAACAAGGTTGGTTACAGCCGCCGCAATGCGTTTGTCCCGGTCCCAGTCATTACCTCGTTTGAGGAATTTAATGAACAGCTCTTGGAGTGGTGCGAAAAGGACGCTGACCGGCTCCACTACAAGCACAAGGTTCCCATCCGGGAACTTTGGGAAGAGGACAAGGCGGCACTTTTAGAGCTGCCGCAGTATCCCTTCTCTGTGTTCCGCTACACGACGCTTACCGTGAGTAAAACAGGCTTTGCAACGATTGAGACGAATAAATACGGGCTATCTCCCATGCTGGCCGGCGAAAAAGTACAGGCCAAAATCTTCTATGACCATGTAGAGTTTTACCACGACCACAGACCGGTTGGACGCTTTCCCAGAAGCTACAAGACCAATGATGAGGTCTACGACTGGACGCAGTATGTGTCCACCCTCTGCAAAAAGCCAGGAGCGATTGAGCATACCCGTTTCTTCCACCAAATGCCGCAACGGTGGCAGGATTATCTTGCTTCCACCAAGGGAAAAGAGCGGAAGAGCGCCCTGCAACTTCTCAGCGAAATCGTTGCTGACGGAAACTCTGAGTTCTGTGATGATGCTCTGGAAATGGCAGCCGCCAATGGCCGGGCCGATGTGGACAGCCTGCGGCAGTGTTATTACATGATTGCCAAGAAGGAGTACCGCCCAGATCCGCTTAAACTCTCCGGAGCCCCATTGCTGAACTACAATCCAAACCTCTCAGCCTA
>NZ_JBQHTM010000117.1:0-1628 GCF_052065695.1 Intestinimonas sp. HCP28S3_D6 | reverse complement strand
CAGATAAATAATGGCTATTTTGCACTGAAATCACCTTAACCAAGCGCAAATGGCGGCTAATACATTGAGTAGAAACAGGATAAAGGCTTTTATTCAGAGGTTCCTTAGAGATTTTCTAAATCAATGTCCAAATTGTGGGACAACGGATCAAATCAAGCGTGCAATTCCTTTAGACAGAATTGCTGCACTGCGGAATAATGATAATGTAGCTGCGCTCTTTGACTGTATCAATGAAATGGATCATAAACCAAGTGAATGGCAACCGATAGATGTTGTATTCACAGCGATTCAAATATGCAAGGTTATTGGCCATCATTATGATGCTGGTGATAGAGATATAATAAAAAAAGTCCATGCTTACTTAGAGTATAAAGCAGTTAGAGATATTATAGATAATCGGCTTGCAGATTTTAATACCACTGGACGCACTATTAGAACTCGTGAGGATCACGGGAAGCTGATTGTAGGTTTTGAACGGGCAGACTCACTATCCAACGGAGAGAGAGATATACTGTCTTTTGTCGTAAACATTACAAAATTTGAACTCTTATTCAAAAAAACAGTGGGTATATTAATAATAGACGAAGTGTTTGATTATTTGGATGGCAGTAATATGCTGGCGGTTCAGTACTATCTAATTGAATTAATAAAAAGTTGTAAATCCAAAGGCAAGGTGCTATTTCCTATTATTTTTACCCACTTGGATCCAGCCGTTTTTGCGAATTACTATTTTCAAAAAAAGAAGATACATTACATTTCATTATCAGCACCAATTGAGTTGGGATCTGACATAGTTAAAATGCTTCGTCTTCGCGAAAGTGGTACACTATGCGATGAAGATAAACACGAAATTGAAAAATACTATCTTCACTATGTAGATGAAAATCACACACTAAACGCAGAACTTGCTCAAAAAGTAGCTCTTGATTTTTCCGACAGTAATATATCTTTTAGGACAAAACTGTACGCTGAAATAACAGAAAAATATTTATCTGAAGTCACCTATAATCCGGTTATGGTCATTGCTGGATTAAGAATAAAAATCGAAGAAGTTATATATCAGAAGCTCGCCCCAGAAGATCGAGAAGCATATATTGCCCAACACAAAGTAATAAATAAATTAAATTATGCTATTGCGCAAGGTGTTGATGTTCCAGAACTGTTTTTCCTTTTGCAACCTCTCTATAATGATGGTCTACACTTGGGCGGCAATGAAGATGTTGTACGGAGTAAAATTAAGTCAAGCTATTTGAAAACAAATAACCTGCATATTAAAAGAATGATTAAAGAGCTGTTTAATTAGCATATACTTTACATACGGATACTCAACTGACTGGCGTGTTCAAAGCAAAATCAACTTAGTAGGTACAATAGAAAAAGCAGAGAGTCCAGACTATCAAATCAGAATTGGAGACCATCCCACATTTTGTGTAAACCTCCAAGGTGGTGTATAATAGAAGCACCACAGTGGAGGTTTTATTATGGCAAGAAAGAAACGCACACCGGAAGAAAATGCCCGATAATGTACAATAAATTGCGCAAATTGGAAAGAGCATAAAAGAAGACATAGCTTGCAGGCTCTGGTAGAATGAAGTCACGACACACCATTCTGAAAGGAGACAGCAAAC
>NZ_JBQHTM010000116.1:0-1634 GCF_052065695.1 Intestinimonas sp. HCP28S3_D6 | reverse complement strand
CTGTTATGAAATGACATTTTTCAATCGAAAAAGTCAACGAACTTTTACCTGTCAAATTGTGCAGAATGCCAAACGGCATCTGAAAGGGGCTAAGACGATGCAGATTTCCGGCATTGGCCACTCTGTTATACGTGGATTGGGTACCACAGGACAATGGTTCTCCGCCAGCACTACCGTCTATCCTCGTGGATCGCCGCAAGGGCGCCGCCATAGCTATTTCGTAGATTGCTGAACCTTCATAAGTCGCTTAGCCCTTTCCAGATGCCGTCCGGCAGCACAGATGTATATTGATTCCTTGAATACAATACATTGCGTGAAAATATGTGGGTCAAGGACGAAGCCGCGCAGCGGTGCAAAGCATCCTTGACGCACGGATTTTTACGCAATATGCTCTATCAAGGAATCATGCACAAGAAATGTTATCTGTCATCATACCCCAGATAAAACAAGCCATTTCTCTTGCCACAGCAGTCTTCGCGATATTTGCCTTGGAGCGCATTGCAATTTTAAAGTATTTTTTCTTTAGCCGTGCATTTGCCTTATCCGCATAGGCAACAGTCAATGAATCACACTTTGCCTGCCGTTCCTTGAGCGCCACTGATTTTCCACTTTTTGTTGCACTCCGACCAAATACCTGAGCCGTTTCTACAAGTAATTTGCGAAGATGTGAATTGCCGGCTTTTGTAATGCCGGTATATTGCTGCTTATCACCACTGGAGCATTCTCCCGGCACCAGTCCAAGATAGGACGCAAACTGCTGCGCAGTCGCAAATCGCCGGAAGTCTCCTACCTCAACGCAGAAAGACAATGCCGTATGCGCGGCGATACCGCGAAAGCAGCCCAGCTTCTCCACCTTTTGCCGGTAAGGTTCTGCCTGTGCAAGTTCGTTGATGCGCATATCATACATATCCACCTGCTCCCGCAGCTGGTAGTAACGGATCAGATACTCTTGCAACACTTCGGACAAAATCTTATTGCCGAGATCCAAACTTGAGAGCCATTCCAAATGCTTGTTTGTCCAATAGCTCTTACCATCATGGGTTTTGCCGTGCCGGATACAAAATGCAATAATCTGTTGCTTGACGCGAGCCAATGCGCTGTTGGCGTCATCACGCATACGGATATACTCTTTCACTGCGTCATCCATTTCTGTCGGAATATACACAGGGCTGTAAGTATGGAAAGCAAGGCACTTGCTGATCAGACGGGCATCTCTTCGATCTGTCTTGATGCGCTTGCCTGGCTTTGTCATCATTGTGGTCGGTGCAAGGATCACGCAGTCAATACCGTGAGCGTGCAGTTGATGATACAATGAGTAACCGAGACATCCTGCCTCGTAACCGCAGACAATGCGACAATCCCTGCTCTGTTGCTTTTCAATGCGAGCGAGGTATTTCAGAATATTTTTCGCATCCGGCTCGACCTGGACCTCGGCAAAAAAGCGGTCATCCTCCATGCTGTAGCAGCAAAGCGTGTAATTTGTGGTATGGACATCCATTCCTACATAGATTATACTTGTCATGATGACTCCTCCTCTTGTATGTGGTAATTCCTGTGTGCTTTTTGTTTGCACTTTAAGTATGACAGGTAAATCCACGCTTTACAAGCGAAGGGGTCATTTCATATTGTCTATT
>NZ_JBQHTM010000115.1:0-1657 GCF_052065695.1 Intestinimonas sp. HCP28S3_D6 | reverse complement strand
GAGGATCAGCGTCGTCGTAATGAATCATATGAGGCCAGCAAGCCCACATTGCAGGAAGGTGTCAAGGCAGCTGGAATCTCTGCAGCGATGGAAGGCGGTATGACATTCTGCCTTGGCGTATGGAAGAAACACAAACAGGGCAAACGCCTTTCGGAGTTTACTGCGGAGGACTGGAAGGATATCGGCATTGACACCACAAAAGGAACTGTTCAAGGTGCAATCCGTGGTGGAACCGTTTACGCAATGACAAACTTCACTGCTACACCGGCTGCGGTTGCAAATGCATTTGTCACAGCAGCTTTCGGCGTAACGGGTCAGGGAATCAAATTCCGCCGAGGCGAAATTTCGGCGGAGGAGTTTGTTGAAAATTCCGAAATCCTGTGCCTGGATGTGTCAATTAGTGCTGTTTCTGCAATGCTGGGCCAGGTGGCGATCCCAATTCCCGTTCTGGGAGCCATGATTGGAAATGTTGCCGGGATGTTCATGTATCAGATTGCCAAGGACAATCTTAGCGAGAAAGAGCAAATACTGATCCAAGCCTATCAGGAGAGTTTTGCCGCACTAAATCAAACGCTGGATGAACGGTATTACAAGCTCCTCGCAATGTTAAAGAAAGAAATGGAAAGATTTTCATCTATGTTGGAGCTTGCGTTTGACCCAGATGTCAACATTGCATTTGATGGTTCTATCGTATTGGCCGATTATGTCGGTGTGACTCCGAAAAAAGTTCTGCGGAACAAACGGGATATTGACCAGTATTTTCTGAATTAAACATAAATCAGGAGGAAAACGCCATGGAAACTACCAATAAATGCGATTATGAGGATGACCTGCTGGAAGAGCTTCAAGGCTACAAATATAGGGAGATGTTTGAGAAAGCAAACAATATCGTGCTGGGATTTGTAGCAAGCACTACAGCTACAGGTGCTGTGCCGATTCCATTTGCCGACGCTCCGCTTTTGGTTGGCCAGCAAGTAGCCATGATGATTGCCATTAATAAGGTGTTTGGATTTAATATCCAACGCGATGCACTCCAATCTCTGGTGGTTGCGGCTCTTGGTGTCAGTGGAGCCACTGTGATTGGTAAGACTGTAGCATCTAATCTGATGAAACTGGTTCCTGGCGCAGGTTCAGTAGCCGGCGGAGCTGTGTCTGCCGGTACAGCGGGTGTGATCACGCTTGCCCTTGGCAAAGCCTATATTGAGGTTTGCAAAGCAATAAAAATGGGAAAGTTGGATCAAAATGCCTTGACCAAAAAGGAAGGCCGAGAGATGCTGAAAAAGGCATTTAAGGAGCAGATGAAAAAAAGTAAAAAATAAAAGTTCTGAAAAGAAATATTTTACTGAGGCGGCATTACCGTTAAGACCTCACGTGCAAAGTATAAACGCCTGTGGATGCAATTTGTTCGCATCCATAGGCGTTTCCCGTACACAGCGTTAAGCCCCATAGGTGCACATTGTGTACCTATGGGGCTTAACCCGTATCGAGAGATCGTTTTTCGCAGCACTTTTCAAATAGCGGGGGCGAGGACAGTTAACCGGCTGTTTTCGCCCTTTTCTGACGTGCGCAAAAAGAAGGGCCTGCGGATTTTCCGCAGGCTCTTCCACGCTGATGCGCAAAATTGGTTTTTTGTTGTCCTTTTGCGGGGGCTCCTTTG
>NZ_JBQHTM010000114.1:0-2042 GCF_052065695.1 Intestinimonas sp. HCP28S3_D6 | reverse complement strand
AAGCAGATAAATAATGGCTATTTTGCACTGAAATCACCTTAACCAAGCGCAAATGGCGGCTAATACATTGAGTAGAAACAGGATAAAGGCTTTTATTCAGAGGTTCCCTAAAGAGCCGCCAGCAGCTTCAATTAGTTTTTTTGCATTTTGAATTGCCAATTCTGTTTGTGCCCCAATACCTGCGGGAATATTGCCGGATTCATCCTCACCTACCTGACCGGCAACATACAGCGTATCGCCGTACCGGATAGCAGGTGAATAGTAGGTAGGAAGCATTGTACCAGGTTGTATAACACGTTCCTTTTTCATAGATATTCTCCTTTTAAGACCGCTACAGCGGCAGCTGGCCTTCGTAGACACGGCTGCCGCTGTGCGGTTTATCTGATATTTGAATGGGACAGTCAGACTTTTTTACATTTGCAGGCTGCATCATGAGCCTCAATGAGACGTTTTCCAGTGGGAGTAAGACAGCAGCCGCTGCAACACATGCCGAGTTCTCTGGTGATGTCATTTCCGACCCGTACCATGACTCTGCTCATCTCATCCAGAGGAATTACGACCTCAAAGCCGGCGCAGACGGCCTCAGCGGATGCCGCAGCCACGGATACGCCAGCAATATTCCGTGCTAAGCAGGGAACTTGAACAAGACCTGCGACCGGGTCACAGATAAGTCCTAAGAAGCACTGGAGACTCATGGCGGCTGCATCGCATGCCTGCTGTGCGGTGCCACCCATCAGCTGGACTAGTCCACCGGCTGCCATAGCGGTACCACAGGCGATCTCAGCCTGACATCCGTGGGTACCGCCGGCAAATTCGTTGCCGTCCACCATCATCAGTACTCCAATTAGTCCCGCGCACATCAAAGCCTCATACAGAGCATCTGGAGAGGCATTCATTCGATCGGCAGCAGAGAGAAGCAGACCAGGAACGATACCAGAGGAACCGCCAGTAGGCACACAGACGATTTTTCCAGAGGCGTTACTGTGCTCCATGATACCAAGCGCGCTGGGGATGGCATCATCTAACAGTCCCAGGGATGGCATATTCCCATGTCCGACAGCACCCTGAAGTTTGGATGCCTTGGGGGTCACAATACCTTCAAAGGTTAGGCCTGAACGAAATCCGTCCGTGCGGGAGTCCTTCATGATCCCAATCAGCATATCACCGTAACGGCGAACCTCTTCTTCACTCCAGCCGCTGACTGCTACTTCGTAGTCAATGGCGGCCTTTGCAGGGGAGCAGTTGTGCTTGGCACAGTAAGCCACCAGCTCGTCCGGAGAGGTAAACGGAGGCTTTCGGGTAATATCATTGATAACAGGGTGAATAGGAGCGACCACTCGTACCCGGGCCACATCCGCTCTGGCCTCTAGGGCGGACAGAAGCTCGGCGGAGTATGGTTCAGCGGACTTTGCATTCACAATAGAGTAATGGGAACCGGTAATGCAACGGATGTCATTGAGTTTTACGATCTCAGCCTTCAGCACATCCTCCACCAGCTTGGCTTCAGAATCTGAGGGCTCCTTCAGGAAGACCACCAACTCATAGTTCATACCTTGGATGTCCATGGGACAGTCATCAATATAGTGGATCAGGAAAGCACCGCCGCCGATCGACTCGCCGATGACAACAAGTTCATCCCCATTATGGGCGGTCATGCGGATTCGGACCGTTTCCATACCACCGACAGTCAGGTCATCTACCTCCGCAAAGGTGACATCCATGCCTGCGGCCTTTGCATTGTCGTAGGCATTAATAAAGTCCGGAACATTTTGTTCTCTGCCCAACAGGCCGTTGATAAAGGCAATGTCGCTGCGCATGCCATAAAGAGTGTTGGGGAACGCTCCCTTGGTATAGTACTCGATGATGGCCTTTGCCGGGACTTCGCCAAGAAGTTGTTGACAAACGAGACCAATCCGCACGGGACCGCAGGTATTAGGGAACCTCTGAATAAAAGCCTTTATCCTGTTTCTACTCAATGTATTAGCCGCCATTTGCGCTTGGTTAAGGTGATTTCAGTGCAAAATAGCCATTATTTATCTGCT
>NZ_JBQHTM010000113.1:0-2081 GCF_052065695.1 Intestinimonas sp. HCP28S3_D6 | reverse complement strand
GCAGATAAATAATGGCTATTTTGCACTGAAATCACCTTAACCAAGCGCAAATGGCGGCTAATACATTGAGTAGAAACAGGATAAAGGCTTTTATTCAGAGGTTCCTTAGAAGTCTCAGTAATGACTTCTAGGGAGGTTCGTCTCATACCGACAGAAAGCGCACACTGAAGGGCTTTATTAATCATAGTTTGGCGGATCGTTATAAGTTCTTGTTCACTAAATGCCATAATATCTCCTTTCGTATCTCTGCACTACGAAATCTGTTATACGAAAAATAAGCATATCAAGATTTCAAACAGAGATTGGTGAAGCTGATTCAAATGCGATATAATTACATTTAAGCGATTCAGTTGGATCTTTGTGCGGCTACGATAAGCCGTCCGTTTTTTGTGTGGTAGCTGCAAGTTGAAAGGATAAGGATTTGGTTCCCATAAATAGGTTGGATTTTTGTATCATATAGCGACTGCTCCAGTAGGAACTCCGCCAGTTCTGAAAATCTTGAATTATTCAGTTCTCCAGCATAGCGATAATATTGAAAGTCCAAAGTGTCTTCTGCAAGAATTTTGGTTTTCACAACGGCAAAAACTTCATATTCACGATGTTCGCTTAAAGTATCAAGTGTGAAAGTCTTTTGAGATTTCCAAAATTCCAGAGTCTCATATCTTTCCAGCGTACCGAACATTGAACCACTTTTCATATTATGGCCATAGATGATCAAGCAGTCGCTGTCTAAAGAGGCATCAGCCCCAATAAAAGGCGTCCCACTTTGTGAATCAGATCGATCAAAAGCGCGACGCAAGTAATACTCCGGATTGTCTGGAGTGAACATGACAGGATAATCTATTTCTGTTCCTGGTATTTGCAGCCACGCAGCGAAGTCGGTATTTCTTTGCGCTAGTTCAGCATATGGACTAATATACAGTTCTCCTTCCTGGACGGTACTATCGAAACGCCCAGAAGGAAAGTTAACTTCGCTGTTTTGGCTTTCCTTTTTATGATAGGATGTGACGATCTTAGATAATTCATCAAAAGCTGTCTGCTCTCGTTTTGCCTCACAGATTTTGGAGAGCAACATAACACAAGATAATATTGCGATTGCTCCTAAAAGGACAAGCAAAGAGGGAATAACAAGGTCCCTGATTTTTTTTCGACTTTGGTTATACAAAAGATTCCCTGCCTCCTTGAAATGACGATTGTGTCTTAGGACCTCTCCGTAGAGCTATTCCCCTGAGTTAAGAAAAGAACGGGTATACTGCGACACCCGTTCTTTTCTTTGTTCCATACCTATAAAGCTTCTCAAGAGTCACCGTCTGTGTTTTTGCTTACGATGTCGGAGTTCAAACCAACACAACAGAATGATCGCTATAAGCGAAGACATTAGAATGGTCGCCCAAACACCAATATGGAAAGTATCTCCCGTTTGGGGAACAGATGTGTTAGTCCGATTACTTGGTGTCGGCGATGGATCAGGGGTCGGCGATGGATCAGGTGTCGGCGACGGGTCAGGGGTCGGCGATGGATCAGGTGTCGGCGACGGGTCAGGGGTCGGCGACGGGTCGGGTGTCGGCGACGGGTCAGGGGTCGGCGACGGATCAGGGGTCGGCGACGGGTCGGGTGTCGGCGACGGGTCAGGGGTCGGCGACGGATCAGGGGTCGGCGACGGATCAGGTGTCGGCGATGGATCAGGGGTCGGCGATGGATCAGGTGTCGGCGACGGGTCAGGTGTCGGCGACGGGTCAGGTGTCGGCGACGGATCAGGGGTCGGCGACGGATCAGGGGTCGGCGACGGGTCAGGGGTCGGCGATGGATCAGGTGTCGGCGACGGGTCAGGGGTCGGCGGCGGGTCAGGTGTCGGCGACGGGTCAGGTGTCGGCGACGGATCAGGGGTCGGCGACGGATCAGGGGTCGGCGACGGGTCAGGTGTCACACTGGGGATCTTTACAGTTGAAGTTACCGTGATGGGTTCCGGCGAGACCATCCCATATTTTGTGTAAACCTCCAAGGTGGTGTATAATAGAAGCACCACAGTGGAGGTTTTATTATGGCAAGAAAGAAACGCACACCGGAAGAAAATGCCCGCA
>NZ_JBQHTM010000112.1:0-2264 GCF_052065695.1 Intestinimonas sp. HCP28S3_D6 | reverse complement strand
TGCGGACATGGTAGTGGATGGCATCCATGAAAACCACCGCGTAGACGCTCTCCAACGGCCGCTGCTGCCATTCTTTTGCGATAGGGAGAATCTTGTCCGTGATGCGGCTTATCAGCAGGAAGAAAACCATTGCTACAAGGTGCTGACCGATTACTTCCATCTTCTCCGAGAATGGAAACAGCAGTACGCACCGAAACAGCCGGAGGATGAATGGCATCCTCTGTTCGTGGAAGCCCTGCAAAGAGAAAGCTATATCGAATATCTGCTTGATGTTCTCCTGTATGGCACTCCCGAAGAAAAGAAAGCTCTGGTTGCCGAGCAAAGAAAAGAGGTGATGAAACTTGAACAGCGATTTGCAGAACACCGTGGAGGAAGTCCGAAACAGTTTGGAGCAGAGTCAGAAAGGTAAGGTCTACAACACAGCAGCTAATTATAAAAAGGTTCTGCAATACGATCCGCTGCTGAAAGGAGCAATCCGAAAGAATATGCTGACAGAACGCATTGATATTGTGAAGCCCCTCGGCTGGCAGCGTGACAGTACCACGCTGACCGATATGGATGTAAAATATCTGCTTCTGTATTTTGAAGAAAATTACGGACTGACCGTAGAAAAGAAAATCGTGGATGCAATAACGGTGATCGCCAATGAAAACCGCTATCATCCAGTATGCGATTTCCTTAATTCCCTGCAATGGGACGGACAGGAACGCATCCGTCATTGTCTGCATCATTTCCTTGGTGCAGAGGAAAACGAGTACACTTATGAAGCCTTGAAGCTCTTTATGTTGGGAGCTGTCAGCAGAGTATTCAAGCCCGGATGCAAATTTGAAGTCATGCTTTGCCTTGTCGGTGGACAGGGTGCAGGAAAGTCCACGTTCTTCCGTCTGCTTGCCGTCAATGATGACTGGTTCTCTGACGATTTGAAGAAACTGGACGATGACAATGTGTACCGCAAGATGCAGGGGCATTGGATAATCGAAATGTCAGAAATGATTGCCACAGCCAACGCCAAGAGCATTGAGGAAATCAAGTCCTTTCTGAGCCGACAAAAGGAAACCTACAAGATACCGTATGAGACCCATCCGGCAGACAGACTGCGACAATGTGTGTTTGGCGGTTCTTCCAACACGCTTGATTTTCTTCCCCTTGACCGAACAGGCAACCGCCGTTTTCTTCCAGTCATGGTATGCCCAGAACAGTCAGAGGTTCACATTCTGGAAGATGAAGCTGCATCCAGAGCTTATATCATTCAGATGTGGGCAGAGGTCATGGAGATTTACCGAAGCGGCAAATTTAAGCTGAAGCTCAGCAAGGAAACGGACGCATTTCTGAAAGCCCATCAAAGAGAGTTCATGCCGGAGGACACCAAGGCAGGACAGATTATTGATTATCTGGAGCGCTATTCCGGCAACATGGTCTGCTCCAAGCAGCTTTACCGTGAAGCGTTGGGACATGACTATGACGAGCCGAAGCAATGGGAGCTGCGAGAAATCAATGACATTATGAATAATGCCGTCACAGGTTGGAGGGCATTTGCAAATCCGAGGTACTTCCCGGAACCTTACCGCAGACAGCGAGGTTGGGAACGCATCCCCACCGACAACGAGCCTGACAACAACACAGGAGAATTTCACGAACTGACGGAAGCAGAAATGCAACAGCTTGAACTTCCCGAAGAATGGTTACGATGAAAAATCCCTTTTCGTTGTCGGGCAGATTGTCGAGCCGGTTGTCGGGCTGTTGTCGGGCTAAAATCGAAAATCCATTGATATTACTGGACTTTTCTTTCTCTGACAACAATGACAACAGAAATATAAAAGAAAAAGTAAATTATAAAAAAGTAGATAAGCCCGATTAAGAAAAAGAGTTTTCCGAAGTCCGTTGTCGGTACTTCGTTGTCAGACCTTTCCTTGTCGGGCTTTTTTCATTTCAAGGAGGTATTCAATGAACGCAACAGCAATTCAGACCGCAAACAACACACAGCCCTGTTTCCGCAAGACCATCGACAAGACCACCTATGTGGTGCGTGTCCATTTCAGCGAAACATCCAAAGAGACTATGCAGGACAAAATCAAGCGTCTGCTCCGTGAGGAGGGGGCGAAGATGTGACTTTTTTGTGAATTTGATTAAAAAGTCCTTGACAATTCGCATCAGGCAAAACAGCTAAAAGCATACTGATTAGCTGCGGTGCGCGCCTTGCTGTGTTCGATATTGCGGAGCTGAGGGAGGTCACTTCCTACGATGAGCTGGAGCTGGATACGCTG
>NZ_JBQHTM010000111.1:0-2319 GCF_052065695.1 Intestinimonas sp. HCP28S3_D6 | reverse complement strand
ACCTAAAGGGTAGCGTTTATTTCAGGTGCTGACAATGGCTCTTTTTATTTGCCATTGGGGTGCTCACTTTTTGAGTACCATTTGCTACATTTTCATTTTACCGAAAACAAAACAGGATGATATTAAAGTTATTGAAATAAAAGATTATATAAAAAATCCAAAATCGAATGGTTATCGAAGCTATCATATGATTGTTGAAATACCAGTATTTTTTGCTAAGGGTAAAACACCTATGCGTGTAGAATTACAGATTCGAACCAATGGTATGGATTTCTGGGCAACGTTGGAACATCAACTTCGCTATAAAAAAGGAATTGAAGAAATGCCTGGCTATGATGAGATAAGTGAAGAATTACTTCATTCTGCAAGAGCTATCATTGAAGCAGATAATGAAATGCAGAGAATAAAAGACAAAATTGGTATGTTCCACGAAATTTAAGCAGAAATTTGATCGAGTAGAAAGGTTGGAATATATATGAAACAAGATACTTTAGAAGGAAAAGCGAAAACAAAAAACGGAGTAAAACGATTGTGTTTTTCCATAGTCTGCATTCTTCTAGAAGTAGTTTTTATTATTACTATTGTAACACGCTTAAATGAATATGCAGAAATCATAAATCTATTTACAAGGATTTTAAGTGGAATTTTAGTTTTGGGATTGTATGCATCAGATAAGACATCTTCCATGAAAATGCCTTGGGTTATATTAATTTTAATTTTCCCAATTATGGGTGTAGGCCTATATTTATTGATTGGTTTGAATGGCGGCACACATAAAATGCGTGAGCGATATGCAGAAATTGATAGCAAATTGTTACCAATGCTTTCCGATAATCAGGAGTGCTTAAACAGAATAAACGAAACGATTCCGAAGGCAGGAAATATTGCAAGTTATATACAAAGAAATTCGCAGTATCCAATCTATCAGAATACGGATATTGTGTATTTTGATGAAGCAGTGAAAGGATTAGAGGCACAGCTTAAGGATTTGGAGAAAGCACAAAAGTTTATCTTTATGGAATATCATGCGATAGAAGACGCTGAAGCATGGCATAAGATTCAAGATGTTCTGGAAGAGCGAGTAAAAGCAGGTGTGGAAGTTAGAGTATTCTACGATGATATGGGTTCTATAGGCTTTATTAACACAGATTTTGTGAAAAAAATGGAGGCAATAGGAATTCATTGCCGTGTATTCAATCCGTTTATGCCAGGTTTAAATCTGTTTTTGAACAATCGTGATCATAGAAAAATAACAGTTATTGATGGAAAAGTCGGATTTACAGGTGGATATAATCTAGCAAACGAATATTTTAATTACACACACCCGTATGGACAGTGGAAAGATACAGGTATTCGTTTAGAAGGAGATGCTGTTCAGTCGCTTACAGTGACATTTTTAGAAATGTGGAATGCTGTTAGTGAAAAAGCTACGAATGATACTGATTTTAGTAAATACATTATTCATTACGATTATAAAGCACAGCAAACAGGTTTTGTTCAGCCTTATGCAGACAGTCCTATGGATAATGAGCAGGTCGGAGAAGAAGTTTATATCAGTATGATAAATAAAGCTGAAAAATATTGTTGGTTTATGACTCCATATCTAATCATAACAGATGAAATGACGCATGCGTTATGTCTGGCTGCTAAGCGAGGGGTAGACGTAAGAATTATCACACCTGGTATCCCTGATAAAAAATTCATTTATAATGTAACTCGTTCTTTTTATCATGGATTAGTTAAACATGGTGTTCGTGTTTATGAGTGGACTCCTGGTTTCTGTCATGCAAAAATGAGTGTGGCAGATGACTGTATGGCAACTTGTGGAACAATTAATTTGGATTATCGAAGTTTATATCACCATTTTGAAAACGGCTGTTTTATGGCAGATTGTCAGGCAGTTGTGGAAATAAAAAATGATCTGATAAGAACGATGGGAGAATGTCGTGATGTGACAGACCAATATCAAACCGGACGAAGTGCATATTTGCGACTGGGACAATTATTTATGAGATTATTTGCTGGATTGCTATAAGAATCTGATGAAACGACCTTTCAAAAAACAGTTGATTTAGAAGTTAACTTTTTTTGAAAGGCCGTTTTTGCTATATCTAACAGTCTGTTGTACAAAGAAGATTTTGCATGGATGAAAAAAACAAACCTTGTTGAGGTTAAATTGGGTCGTGTCAAGAATTTTTCGCACTTTAGGGTGCCGTCAAGATTTATGCGCAAAATTATTTGCAGGCTCCGGCTGAATGAAGTCAACCGGCAATAGAGGCGTCGTCCAGAGCCGCCTCCAAGTGCTTCATGTTCATGTAT
>NZ_JBQHTM010000110.1:0-2534 GCF_052065695.1 Intestinimonas sp. HCP28S3_D6 | reverse complement strand
GGAATGTATTCATTCTATGATTTGCTGGGAAAATACTCTGGCAATAATGAGAATGAGGTGCTTGAATATTATGCTTCCACGGTACGAGTAAAGATTAAAGCTCTTTTCCCTGGCAACCCGAAGGACAAAACTACCATTATCAATGGAACAATTTTTGTATCCAAAGATGACAAGGCTGTTTCTGGATATGCGACTGTTTTCCACAAAATTCTTAAGCGTTTTAATGATTTTGGGACTTTAGAGAACATAGACTACGACTTCAAAAGCAAGCTGTTTGAAACATTCTTGAAAGAATCAATCAGTAAGAAAAATTGGGGTCAATACTTTACACCCTTGAAGGTAGTTCGAGCTATTGTCAATATGATAGACATCACTCCGGGTATGAAGATTTGCGATCCGGCGTGTGGCGTCGGAAAATTCTTGCTTGAACCGATTCTTCACGATTTGCACCGATTCTATAAAGTGGAGGATGGAGAGTTAAAGCCTCAAATTACGCTGAGTGGTTTTGACAAAGGATTTGATAAGGACGAACAAAAAACAATCATTCTTGCTAAAGCAAATATGCTGATTTATA
Organism: Intestinimonas sp. HCP28S3_D6; assembly: GCF_052065695.1. Taxonomy (NCBI): domain Bacteria; kingdom Bacillati; phylum Bacillota; class Clostridia; order Eubacteriales; genus Intestinimonas; species Intestinimonas sp. HCP28S3_D6. Next base: position 1,960 of record NZ_JBQHTM010000110.1, on the reverse strand, counting down.
TGTCTGGTTTGCTCCGAGAGCATCCAGAAATGACAGATAAATTTGCTAAACTTTTTAACGACACATTTTTGCTTCAGACCAACTCGATTCTTGGAACCTTGGCAAAGCCTATCCATGATCAGTATGACCTGATTTTAACGAATCCGCCTTATGTCATGAGCGGAAGTAGTAATTTGAAGGAAGAGATTTCCAAGGATGATACACTCAAGAAATACTTTTCTGTAAGCGCAATGGGCATCGAAGGTTTGTTCATGGAATGGATTATTCGTGCCCTCAAACCAAATGGAAAAGCGTTTATTGTCGTGCCTGATGGTATTATGAACCGCAGTAACGACAAAAAACTCCGTGACTTTATATTGGAGCAGTGTGAAATTGATGCTGTCATCTCTCTTCCGTTAAACACTTTCTTCACAACTAACAAAAAAACTTACATTCTTGCTCTGACAAAAAAAGCACCTGTTATGGTGGATGGTGTGTCTACACTTCAGCGCCAAACCTCCCCAGTATTTACCTATTTGTGTTCGGAAATCGGAGAAACTCGTGATGTGTACCGTTTTGACATCGATCAAAATGATTTACAGGTGGCATCTGATCTTTTTAATATGTTCAAGGGTGCGAAAACGAGCTTTGCCAACACATTGAACATGATTGGGGATCAGAGATGCAAAATTTCGAGCATTGATGACTTTTACAACGGAACTCATTGGTGCGTGGAACGATGGTGGAATCACGAAGAGCGGCAGGCTCTTGGTATCGAGGAAGAGTCCAAGACAATCGGAGTAAATGACTTTAGAGTTTTACTTGCTGATACGATTAACACATTGTCTGAACTTGATGAACCATTGGCTGAAGTTGAAAAAAAAAACGATGAGGGCCTTCAGTTTTTAGAAATCCCCATTACCCAGGTGTTTGATATTGTTCGTGGCGACGGAAAATATACTCGAAGCTATGTACATGAACACACTGGTGAGTATCCATTATATTCTGGCAACACATTTGGACCATTTGCTCAGATCGATTCCTATGATTATAATGTTCCGGCATTGACATGGGCAATAGATGGTTTAGCGGGCTACATGATGATTCACAGATCACCTTTTTCCGCAACCAACCACCGTGGAATACTCCTGCTGAAAGACACCAATATAGACCTGGAGTACGCAAAATATACCTTGGAACCTATTTTTAGAGAGCTTAAAAAAGGGCGGCAAGGCGATAATGGAGAGAATGAGTACACATCGCTACCACCATTTATGATTCAATCTGTAAAATTTGCTGTTCCGGTAGACCATAACGGAGAGCCTTGGCTTGAAAAGCAAAAAGAAATCGCCGCAGGTTATGTAACTTTGGAACAAACCAAAGAAATTGTTGTTGAACAAATTGCAAATCTCTCACAGGTTTCTATTGTGCCGAATTGTGACGAATATGCGATTGAATATTTGCCTTTGAGTGAGTTATTTGACACTATTAAAGGAAAGTCAAAGTACACCAAAAAGTACGGGAACCTACACTCAGGCCCCTACCCTGTCTACTCGGCATCAAGTCAAGGGACACTGACCCATTTAGATACCTACGATTATGATGGTCGTTATATGACATGGTCAACAAATGGATTTGCAGGTACGATTCTTATTCTGGATGGTAAATTTTCTATTAACGGAGATCGTGGAATCTTGGTTCCTAAAAACGGGCGTCAAGATTTGGACTTCGATTATATGAAATTTACATTGGAACCCATATTCCGGGAGCTGGCTAAAGGTCGAAAAGGCGATAACGGAGAAGATGAATTTACGAAACTATATCCTTCGATGTTAAACGACATTATGGTACCAATTCCTGTCGACGGTGAAGGAAATATTAGCCTTTCACTTCAAAAGGAGATTGCCCAGAAGTTTATATCAGTACAAAATAGTCAGAAGGAAATCATTGAAAAATTGGATGCACTAATATCCAAGAAAAT
>NZ_JBQHTM010000109.1:0-2545 GCF_052065695.1 Intestinimonas sp. HCP28S3_D6 | reverse complement strand
GCAGATAAATAATGGCTATTTTGCACTGAAATCACCTTAACCAAGCGCAAATGGCGGCTAATACATTGAGTAGAAACAGGATAAAGGCTTTTATTCAGAGGTTCCTTAGCTTCTCCACGGGATACTCTCTGGAATAGCCGTTTCCGCCCAGGACCTGAACGGCATCGGTGGTGACCTTCATGGCCACGTCACCGGCAAAGCACTTCGCGCAGGCGGCCAGCTTCTTGTTGACGATGCCGGCGTCGGCGGACTTGCAGACACCCCAAACCAGCTGACGGGCTGCCTGGATCTGGATCTCCATGTCGGCCAGCATAAAGCCGATGCCCTGGTTCATGATGATGGGCTTTTTGCCTCCGGGGGCGCGGGTCTGGGCATAGGTGATGGCCTCATCCATGGCGGACTGGGCGATACCGACAGCGGAGGCGCCGCAGGCGGGACGGGAGTCGTCCAGGATCTTCATAGCCAGCTGGAAGCCCTCGCCCTCCTCGCCGAGGCGGTACTTGGAGGGGATGCGCATGTCGTCGAAGAAGAGGGTGCTGGTGTGGGCGCAGCGGAAGCCCATCTTATCCTCGTGGCCGCTGACGATGAAACCGGGCCAATCCTTGGGAACCAGGAAGCCGGTCACACCGCCCTTGGAGCCCTTTTCCTTGTCGGTCACAGCAAAGACGCAGACCACAGCGGCATCGCCGCCGCTGGTGATAAAGTTCTTGGTACCGTTGATGATGTACTCGTCGCCTTCTTTACGAGCGGTGGTCACCATGGCGCCGGCGTTGGAACCGGCCTGGCTCTCGGTCAGGGCGAAGGCCAGGATACCGCCGTTGAGCATCAGGTCAGCCACCCATTCCTTCTGCTTGTCGTTACCGGCAATCTTCAGCGGGGACCAGCCGAAGCCGAACACACGGGAGGTAAAGGCGGCATCGCCCTGGGCCAGCTGCTCACGAATCAGCGCGTAGGTGAACTTGTCTAGTCCAAGACCACCGTACGCCTCGGGCAGGCTCACCAGGTTGAGGCCCATGCTGTTGGCCTCCTTGACCAGATCCTCAGGGACCTCGCCCTCACGCTCCAGAGCGCGGCAGGTAGGCTTCACTTTCTCCTGGGCGAATTTACGAACCATGTCACGCAGCCCGATCTGGTCCTCAGTGAGCATAAAATCAAAATCAGTCATGTTAGGGAACATACATATCGTCCTTTCTGTCAAATATTTTTTAGCAGATGAGCTTCATCCGTTGCTAAACGAAGTAAGTAATGGTATGTCTCAGCGCTTGATCATCAGCACTGCCCGATAGGTCATACATACCACTCTATCCTGGTTGATAATGTCTCTCTGGAATGTCACGATTCCGCGGGACGGATCCTTGCTCTCCTTTTTCTCCAAAACGGTGGTCTGCATGCGGATGGTATCGCCTGGGTAGATTACGTGCTTCCAACGCAGCTCGTCCACCCCCAAAAAAGCCAGTGTCGTGCCGGCCACCAGTCCGTCCTGAAAGGAGAATCCTGTAGATATGGCAAAGGTCAGTGCCCCGTGGGCAATGCATTGGCGATAATTGGTATTTTCCTTGATGTAAAGCTCGTCCACATGCAGAGGGTTATAGTCCCCCGACAAGGCCGCAAACTGCTCTATATCTGATTCCCGAATGGTCCTTCGAGCTGAGAGATACGTTTTTCCGACTTCAAATTCATCAAATCTGAGTCCCATGCGTTTACCTCCTATTCCAACGCTGTGTTGGCCTGTCAGAAGGGGTATACAACCAAAGTCATAACGATGGTGATGATGGCCCAAGCAATGTTCATAGGCGTACCGATCTTGACGAAGTCATTGAACCGGTATCCCGCCTGAGAGGTCATGGTAACGGCAGTACCGCCTATGGGAGTAGCTGCGGTCAGATTGGTGGCCACGGCAATGGCGATCATGAAGGGGAAATAGCTGACACCCAGGTGGGAAGCGATCAAAATATAGATGGGCGCCATCATGGCGGCGGTGGCGGTATTCGACATGATATTGGTGAGGACCGTATTCACGATGACACAGCCTGCCATCTGTAGCCACAGGTTGTCGCCCACCATGTCCACCACCCAGTTGGCAATCATGGCACCGGCGCCAGAGTCGTTCATCGCCGCGGCGATGCCTTGGGCAAAGGCCATAACGGCGATTGTGTTCCAATCCACCCGCTTGAAGGCTCCTTTGAAATCAACACAGCCGGTGATAATGGCAATCGCCGCACCGATTAGAGCCACCACAGCGGTATCCCAGATACCGGAGAAAAATCCAAAGACACAGAACACCAGCGTACCAATGGAGACCCATGTGCGCCAGGTGGGTTTAAACGCTTCAATGGCAGTGGCATCCACATCAGGGACCTGATCTTCAAAATCCAGAACTTTGGGGAACATTTTATAGCCCACTGTAATCATATAGACGATCATAAAGATGAAGCTAGGGAATCTCTGATTTAATCCGCACTACCATAAAGGCTCCGGATGTGGGATAATAACACTATCAACGCAATGGTGGTGTATGGGGATGAAGAAACAGGAAACATTTACG
>NZ_JBQHTM010000108.1:0-2796 GCF_052065695.1 Intestinimonas sp. HCP28S3_D6 | reverse complement strand
AGCAGATAAATAATGGCTATTTTGCACTGAAATCACCTTAACCAAGCGCAAATGGCGGCTAATACATTGAGTAGAAACAGGATAAAGGCTTTTATTCAGAGGTTCCCTAGCTCCCCCACCTGGATCTGGGACTGGAGTTTCTTCACATAGGCGTCCAGCTCATCCTGATCATCGGAGACCGTGGTCTGAAGATATATCAAGTTTCCTTCCGTATCACAGAGGTAGAAGGATGCCCCCTCCGGTAAATCCAACATGTTGGAGTGCAGCTGGAAATCCTCCAGAAAGATGTCAAACGCCAGTACCGCATCAGAATTCCGGCATTTTTGGGCCACCGTGATAACGGGTGCGCCATTTACGCCGTCAGCGTACACATTGGTGAAGATCACATTGCCATCCGCCGCCAGAGCACCGAGATACCAGACGGCATCGCTCACATCGTAATCCTCCATGCCCTCCCACGGGTTGGATGCAAAGATCTTGCCGTTAAGAACGGCATAGGGGTCCACTGTCCCCACCCCTAGCACATCATAGAGCATCTGAAAATACATGGAAATCCACAGTTGGACAGCCTCGGAATCCGATTCCTCCTGGAGCTGCCAATCGATGGCCTCCGTTCCAAAGGTGATGAGGGTCTCATAGACAGTCAGGTTATTCCGCTCCTCTGCGGCATAGCTTTTAGCCAGTGAAGTTCCCAGTGTTTTGGCATTTTTCAGCAGATCTATCCGCAGGACGTGGTAGCATGCCACACCGATGACCAGGAAGGCCAGTAGGATCAAAAGATTGGTCCGCACATGCCGAAAGATCCGCTTCCGCCTTCGGCTGGCGGCCTTCATTCAAAGCTCTCCCGTATGGCTTGGATCACCCGGTCATAGGACTGGGTGATGGACGGCATCAGACCGGCGCCCCAGCTTCATCTCCCTCCCGGAGCATCTGTACCTGCCGGGTGAAGAAAGCGAACAGTTCCGTCATGGAGAGGTTTCCGCACACGCCCTTCAGGCTGTGAGAGGCCGTGACAGCCCCCTCCCGGTCGCCAGCATCCAGCGCCGTCCGGAGCGCCATGTAGTTACCATCCTCCAGGAATTTTTTCAAAAACTGCTCCAGCAGCACGTCGCTGCCCATAAAACGCTCCAGCGCGCCGTCCACGTCGATCCCTGCCGCCTTCAGGCGGGTACGCTTTCCCTCATCCATACCGTTTACGCCTCCCCATTGGTCCCGTAAAATTTCCAGATCTCCTGCTCAACCGCGAGGAATCGTTCCAAAATCGCCGGGTTAAAGACCCCGCATTGCCCCTCTTGAATCATCTTCAGGGCTTCCTCCCGTGCGAATGCATCCTTATAGACCCGTTTACTCACCAGGGCGTCATATACGTCGGCCAGGGAGACGATCTGGGCCCAGAGGGAGATCTCATCCCCCTTCAGACCGTCGGGATAGCCCCGGCCATCCCAGCGCTCATGGTGGTGGCGGGCAATGTCGCAGGCGTAGTGATAAGCCCCATGCTCCTTGGGCTGGGGAATGTGTTCCAGCATCCGTTCACCTTGGACGGTGTGGGTCTTCATGATCTCAAATTCCTCCGGGGTCAGCCGTCCCGGCTTGTTGAGAATAGCATCCGGAATGGAAATCTTCCCCACATCATGGGTGATGGCCGCCAGGGCGATGGAGTCCACCTCCTCCGGCGTCAGCCCCTCCCCCAGCTCAGTTTGGGTAAGCATATACCGAGTGATATCGTGGATACGGCGAACGTGCTCCCCAGACTCACCATTGCGGAACTCGGTGGCGGCGGAAAGGGATTCGATCATGCCCCGGTTGAGCTCGATAATCTGTTCCGCTTGGCGCAACAGCTCCGACTGCTGCCGCTCCACAACGCTGCCTAGGCGCCTCCGGGCCTGGTAGAGCTCCACCACCGATTTCACCCGCCGGTCCACCATGTAGGGTATGACAGGCTTGCTGATGACGTCCATGACTCCCAACTCATAGGCTTCCCGCATGGTGGCGTCACTCGCCTCCGCCGTGATGAGGAAAATAGGGATGTAGTCTGGGATTCCCTCCTCCTTCAACCGACGCAGCACCTGGAGGCCATCCATCTCTGGCATCACCACGTCCAGAAGCACTGCACACAGCTGCTCCTTGTGGCGGAGGATCTTCTCCAATCCCTTCTGCCCGTTGTCGGCCTCCGCCACCTTGTATTGGGAAGAAAAAATGTTCTCCAGAATCGCACGGTTGATCTCATCGTCATCCACGATCAGGATCATGTCATAAGTACTTTCCGCCGGTACGTTGGTCCGTTCCTCTTCCATCCGTCTCATCCCTTTCCGGCGTCAACTGCTCTTAAGTTGATACTTATACTCTTAATTAGGTCAGTTTACAAGGAACTACACGCAGACCGTGAAACGGGCTGCTGACAACAAACGGCGCTATGCTCCCGGCTGGGTGCATAGCACCTGTTTGTTGCGGGGGTTTCCAAAGGGGGCAGCGCCCCATTTGGCACACGACTTTGCGGAGCAAAGTGTAGTGTGTTATACGCTCTGTCGGCGTTGCCCTGAAAATACCGTTGCCGCCGGGGAGGGCAAGGGCATTTGACGCGGCAGGAAAGCAGGGCTTTGTTTGGGGCTGGTAAGCCGGAAACAAAGGGCTGATTTCAGCAGCAGACAGGGCGTATTATGAAAGCCCCCGTCCCTCGTCCTCCGCGATAATGTACAATAAATTGCGCAAATTGGAAAGAGCATAAAAGAAGACATAGCTTGCAGGCTCTGGTAGAATGAAGTCACGACACACCATTCTGAAAGGAGACAGCAAACT
>NZ_JBQHTM010000107.1:0-2915 GCF_052065695.1 Intestinimonas sp. HCP28S3_D6 | reverse complement strand
GTTATCGCCGCCATCGTCCAGAGAAATACGGCAATAGAGGGCTGTGATTTTCTGATTGACTTGTTTTTTCCTGCTCATAGTAATCTCCTTCTATGAACAGGGACACGATATACATATTATACCATGCCCCTGTTTTTCCTTCAACCAATTCCCTCAGCTTGCCTTGCGTTCCAGCCATTCTTCAAAGTGTTCGCAGGTTTGCCGTTCAATGAGCTGTTCAAAGGCTTCCTGCATGGTTTTATCACCTGAAAACTCCCGTATCACGATAAACTTCACTTTTTTGCTCAGCTTGTTTTCTTGCTTTTGGGTTTTCTCCATAGGCTACCTCCATAGAGCAGAAAGGCCAGGCAAAGGGAGCCTGCAACGAAGTCCGGCAACAGACCTCGAAAAACCTGCAACCTATCGTCTGACCATCGTTTCTTACTTTTCAAATTTTCTTGTGAAATCTCGTTGCTTTCGTTGTCAGAGAACAAATACCTGCCAAAAAGTCTTGCTTTACGGGTATTTATCGTATCTACACCCCCACTTTTGCGGCAACAAAGTCAGCAACCAGCCGACAACCTACTGGGCAACAAGCCCCGTAAATCAGGCAATCCACTCCTTTGGCAGCTCCAGTTGACGGACTTCTTCCTCGCTCAGCTCTACAAATCCACCTTCGTTGTCGGGCGGTTCGTTGTCGGAAATCTCCCGTTCCCAGCCCCGCTGCCGACCATAGCCCGCAAACATTCGGGGATTGGAGAAGGGCTTCCAGCCCGTCACCACTGTGTTCATGATCTCGTTGATGTTGTGCAGCTGCCAACGCTTCGGCTCCTCAAAGGCGTGTCCCAACGCTTCCTTGAACAGCTGTTTGGAGCAGACCACATTGCCGGTGTAGTGTTCCAGGAAGCCCTGAATCTGCCCAGCCTCGGTGTCCTCCGGCATGAAGTCTTTCTGAACCTCCACCAGCTGTCTCTGAATCTCCTTTGAAAACTTCATGGAATACTCTCCGCTGCGGTAAATGGTCATAGCCTCCGCCCATACCTGCAACAGATATTCCCTGGAAGCGGCTTCGTCCTCCAGAATGTGAACCTCCGCTTTCTCTGGGTAAATCATCACTGGCAGAAACCGCCGGTTTCCGGCCCGGTCAAGGGGTAAAAAGTCCAGCGTGTTGGAGGAACCACCGAACACGCACTGCCGCAGCCGGTCTTTGGGCTGGGTCTCATAGGGGGTGCGATAGGTTTCCTTTTGGCGGCTGATAAAGGAGCGGATCTCCTCGATACTCTTGGCGTTGCTGGTGGCCAGCATCTCTGACATCTCGATGATCCAGTGGCCTTGCAGCTTGGCAAACACCTTGTCATCATCCAGCTTTTTCAGGTCGTCAGAGAACCACTCATCCTGTATAGCCAGGAAGCGAAAGAAGGTAGACTTTCCGGCTCCCTGGCCGCCCACCAGACAGAGCAGCTCCTCATATTTGGAACCTGGATGAAACACCCGGCGGATGGCTCCCAGCAGGAAGTGTTTGAGCATTTCTTCCACATAGTTGCTCTCGTCTGTCCCCAGAAAATGATGCAGGCAAGAGCGTATCCGGGGCTTGCCATCCCACACCAAACTGTTCAGCACATCCTGAATGGGATGATAGCAGTTTTCATTTGCCACGATGGAGAGAGCTGCTATCAGCTTCTTTTCACTGGTCAGGCCATACTTCTGCTCAAAGTAAAGGAGCAGATATTTGACATCGGTATCAGTCAAGGCGCTGGTGTTTCTACGCCAGCCCAGATCCCGCACAATATCAACACGGTCGGTCAGCAGATTCAGCCGGATTGCGCCCCGCAAAAGCGGATCTTGGCAAAACACCGTGCGGCAATTTCCAATGGTGTTAGCCGGTTGTCCTTTTTCCGTCGTGGAAAGGCTTTCCCGCACTTCATCAACGGTCAATTCTTCACTTTCGGCCTGCCGAGTGGCAGGCACTAAACTCTGAGTTTCGCTGTTCAATGTTTCTCACCTCCTCAAGGAAAAGGCACCTGATTTGTTCGCAAAATCAGATGCCTTAAAGCTCCATATCCTGTTTTTTCTGCTGCTTTTTCCGGTTGGATTCTCTCTGTGTGCTATCCTGCTTGGCTCTTTTCAGGAAAGCAAGAATGGATTCCTTGGCCTTTTCCTGAATCTGCTGTTTGCCAGACTGCTTGACCTCCGGCTGCATCAGCTTCTTCTGGATTTTTGTCAGCGCAGACTGCATGGCGTTTTTGATTTTTGAGATGACCCCATCCAACCGGGCGGCGGCATACTCACGCTCTTTTGGCGGCGCTTTCCGTTCCGGCGAGAGTACCCAGTTTTTCGTTTCCTCCACCAGTCGGAGATCCTCCTTATGGGTTTCCAGCCGGACAGTATCGGTGACAACCTCCACCGCCTTGTCATAGGCAATATCCGAAACCTCCTCCACCAGCGTTTCCACATCCTCAATTTTCAGGGTCAGCTCCTCCAGCCGCTGTTCCTGAGCGGCAAGCAGCTCCTTTTGCTTCATCAGAATGTAGTCCTGCTTTTCCAGATATGCCCGCCCGCCATAGGACGGCTCCTGCTCCAGATGCACCCCATGCTTGCGGCTGATGTCAAAAAGCATTGTCCGGCACACTGCATCAAAAGTCTGTTTTCGGTTGTTGTGTTTGCCCTTGGGCTTACTCGGATCAGGCAACTCAAAGCCCAGTTCTTCCAGCGCCTTTTCCTGCTGGGGGCACAACTCCCCATACCGGTTTTTGCAGTCAAACACATGGCGCTCATGGATATGGGGTGTGCCCTCATCCAGATGCAGCGCCCAGTCCAGAATGTGGATATGGGAACCAAAGCGCCGTTCAAACTCCTCGTAAAATTCGCTGACAATGAGTGCCAGAGTACCCGGTGGAACGGATTCTTCCATGGTGCCAATCTGGTAGATACTTTCC
>NZ_JBQHTM010000106.1:0-2931 GCF_052065695.1 Intestinimonas sp. HCP28S3_D6 | reverse complement strand
TAAATGTTTCCTGTTTCTTCATCCCCATACACCACCATTGCGTTGATAGTGTTATTATCCCACATCCGGAGCCTTTATGGTAGTGCGGATTAAATCAGAGATTCCCTAGTACCCGTTCGATTTCCAGATCCATAAAAACGCCCTTCCTTTCATGACGGCAGTGGACGAGATGTTGCGCCTCGAGATGCGTTCGCGGCTCAGAGAGAGGAATCCTCTTTGATATGGGCAATGGCCTTGGCGAGGGCTTTTTTGTGTTCCAGATTGCCCTGACGTGCGATCATGATCCGCTGAGCCTGGGGAGAGCCCGCGCCATGGAGCGACTCTGTCCGATAGCCTACAGCGGCTGTACCCAGCGCCAGATTTTCAATGAGACGCAGAATGCGGAGACGGTTTTCGGTGGATACGCCGGAGACGCCCTTGAGGTATTTATCGATGACAGGGCCGAGCTTGGCATCCCGGAAATCGGCCTCAGAGGGGGCGGTGACCATCAAACCGCCGGCAATATCCTCTGCAAGACGAACGATCTCATAGGGGAACCGGGTCACATTCTGCTTGCAGACATTGGCGAGCAGCAGATCGATGATATAATTCCCGCTTGCCGTCTGATGGCCCTCGGAGGAACAGGCGATGCCGCAGCAATACAGGGTCTCGTTCAGATGGGTCATTTCAATCAGCTTATCCTTGATATGAGATGCCTTGGAGGCCCCGTTATACTCTGCGGCCACGGCGGCGGCGCCAATAAGCACATCCCCCACGCCTACCTTACACCCGCCATAGCTCTGCCTGTGGTACCCGGCAAAGCGTTCCACCAGCATGCCTGCGAATTCCGTCTCTCCGTTGAGGAAAATACGCTCATTGGGCACAAATACATGGTCGAATACGGTGAGAGCCTCCACGCCGCCAAACTCGGCGTTGCCTACGTCCATCTCACTGCCCTCCCGCTTACGGGTATCGCAGCTCTGACGACCGACGATCATATAAAGACCTTCACTGTCCAGCGGTACGGCGAAGGAGATCGCGTAATCTTTATCTTCGGGGCCCATGGCGATGGTGGGCATGACGATGACCTCGTGGCTATTGATGATGCCGGTCTGGTGGGCCTTCGCACCGCAGACCACCACACCGTCAGGACGGCGTTCCACCACATGCAGGAAAAGATCAGGGTCGGCCTGCTCGTGAGGGGTTTTGGACCGGTCACCCTTGGTGTCTGTCATGGCGCCGTCTACGGTCAGGTCTTTTTCCTGGCAGTAGAGCATGAATTTTTTGAAATTCTCGTGGTAGTGGGTGCCGCACTTCTGGTCGATCTCATAAGTGGTGGAGTATACCGCGTTGAACGCATCCATGCCCACACAGCGCTGGAAACAGGCGGCTGTCTTCTGGCCCAGCAGACGCTGCATTTTTACCTTTTTGCGCAGATCATCCGTGGACCGATGAATGTGGGTAAATCGGTTGATCCGCTCACCGGTCTCTGGAGAGATGGCCGTCATCAGATCCTGATATTCCGGCATCTGCGCCAGATCATAGGTCATGCGAACGGAGTTGAGTGCGGGACGAAGGATGGGATCATCCACGGGATTTTCCACTTTCTTGCCAAACATGTAGATCTGCATGGGGATCTTGCGAATGCTCTCGATGTACTGTTCGCCGGTCATAAGCGCCATATGGGATCTTCCTTTCTACAAATATTTGTTTTTAAATGGCGGTTCAAATGCTCAGAATGTTAGACCAATGTTATGGAGTAGACGGCATAGAGCACAACTGTGAATACAGGCCATAAAAGCATGACGGGAATATATGCCCGGTAGCGTTCACCAGGCGTACATCCTGTTTCCTTGTCGCTCAGCAGCTGGCAAAGGTGGATGGGAGAGAAGTAATAGCCAATGAAGCACCAGATGAAAGCATAGAACAGGTGCACCATCATATCCATCTCGCTGCCATAGGAGGCTTGGCAGATGATTGGTACCAGAACGCCAAGAGGGAGATACATCAAACCAGTTGCCAGACCAAAAATCGTTCCAATTACCGCAACGGTAATGAGAAACATCAAATTGGACTGATTGCTGGCCAGCCGTTCAAACAGGAGCAGCAGTGTATCCAGTTCTCCCACTATGTTTTGAAAAAAATAGACTCCGATGATCAAAAGCGCCAAATTGACATTAAAGCTTTTGACGACCTGCTGGCCGAAGTCGTGTTTTCCGCCAAGGAAGAAAACGGAGAGGATTGCGACAGCAATCGAAACTGTATATGGGATGCCAAACAAGCCATTGGGCAGGACCGCCAGATAGACCGGGATAAAGGTCAGATTGAATTCCCCAAACGCCTGGAGCCAGGTTGTCCCATCCAATGGATTGGTTTCTATGGCTTTGGCATTTTGCATAAGGATAAAATATCCCGACACCTGCATCAAGACGACAAATCCAAGATTCAAAAGTCCCAGCAGGACAATGTTCACTTCGGGGGCAACACTGTGGACTACGATCATGTTGGTGGAAAACGGGGCGATGACCGGTAGGATGTGTCGGCCAACCACATTGATGTTGGCTCTCATCTCGCGGGCAAGTCCCAATTCCTTGCCTATCTGGTTTACCAGCGGAGCGGATAAAGCGGCTCCGCCCGGAGCCTGAAGTACGCCGACCAATGCGGGAAAAAATAACATCAAAACCTTTGGATAAGGCAGCAGCCTGCGCATGGCCAGTTCCATCCGTTTGAGCAGGCCATAATGTGACATAAGGACGCTGAGCATGCCGATCTCAATCACGATCAGGACAGAGGAGAGCGTATCCGGAATCAAGAATACATTGAAGAAAGCTGTCCTGATCTGTTCTAGGGAATCTCTGATTTAATCCGCACTACCATAAAGGCTCCGGATGTGGGATAATAACACTATCAACGCAATGGTGGTGTATGGGGATGAAGAAACAGGAAACATTT
>NZ_JBQHTM010000105.1:0-2955 GCF_052065695.1 Intestinimonas sp. HCP28S3_D6 | reverse complement strand
TGCGGGCATTTTCTTCCGGTGTGCGTTTCTTTCTTGCCATAATAAAACCTCCACTGTGGTGCTTCTATTATACACCACCTTGGAGGTTTACACAAAATGTGGGATGGTCTCGAAAACCACCCCGATTCATGAGTTCATGCTCTACGACATGAAATCCAAACCGGAATATGAAGCCAACATCGTAGCAGCAGAAATCCTGATGGACAGCGATGAAGTCCTTCGCTACATCTATGAATATGGATACACAGCCGAGCAGATCGCCAGTGCGATGTCCACCGACATCAATCTGGTTGCGCTGAAGGTAGCGCACCTGGCTACACTTGGCTATAATCTGCACGCGCTGGAACACAAGAGCAACTTTTTGAAATAACGTACCTTTGAGGAGTCTGGACTGGCTCCTCTTTTTTGTTGCACAAATTGTGCAGGCGGTGCTTGCACAATTATCAACCTAACATCTGCATTCCATACAATCTCGATATTGTCCTCCTGTTGTTCTGCGTTATGCTTTCTCCGTGCATTTTCGTATTATTTATTCTGCCATCTGACTTCGCCCTTGGACAGAAGCGGATAACAGATCAGCTGATCTGAATCCAGATTTTCCGCATGCATGTCAACCGCTGTGATCTGATGATTATCATAAGTCGTATAATAATAAATACCTTTTGCTGTATTACAACAGGACGTGTATATCGTGATCTCATATTTGCCTTCTGTCACCTCACAGCATCCACGCTGCTGATCTACGGATCCTAAGATATGGAAAAACTGGCTTACACTCTCATCCTCTTCTTCACCGGAGATCGAATTTAATTTTGTAAAGGCAACTTTCACAAATCTTGACTGGCTGGAAAGATCTCCAGGTATTCCCATTCCACCCATTCCTCTGCTATATGCATCAAGCTGTAATACTCCTGCAAAAGTACTCTCCGGCTGTTTTCTGGATACTCCGGCATAATTATTCAGTGCAAACATCTGACTCGGGAATGGTGGATTATTGGTAAGCACTCCTACCGGATTATCATATACATGCAGCCCATCTTTCATAGACTCAACAACGATACAGGAGTCTTTGTCTGCAATGATCCAGTGAAGCTGTGCTGTCGGCAGCTGTTCACTGAATGCTGTGCCTGTCAGTCTCATTGCTGCCAGCTTCTCTCTCGCCTCTGCTACAGTAGCACACTGTGTAAGGATCCATGGGATGAACTCGAACTGTGCCACCTGGCTGACTTCTGTTTCATCTTCCGGCAAAGCTTCTTCATATGCCGCATTGCCGACAAAATTAAGACCTGCCATTCCAAGGCCTTTTTCATTAACAGCATCATAATAAAGCGGATAACCTCCTGCAACAAATGCCATTCCGATCAAAGCATAATGGCTTTTTATCTTCCCGGCAAACCGGAAATCAAATTCGTAATTTCTTGGCGTTATCGTGATCTGTTCCCCATAGGAAAATTCATAATCAAGCGTTCTGCCCATATAAAAATCTTTTGTTTTGTAAGTTGCTGCTGTACACATATCGAACACCTCTTCTTTCTGCTATAATAGTCCTGCAAACAATCTCATAAACAACTGTCCGAGCCATAAATATGCACTCCGTCCTGTGCGGTACTTTTCGATCACTTCCCTGCATTCATTCGAGGATTTTTCTTTACACAATAACTCCATATAATTACCGGAATCAGACAAAGCCGAAAAAAGAAAGAAGATTAGGAACCGTAATAATTCTATTCAAATTTTCTTTCTGATTCACTTCACTCTGCATGTACGGTCACCTCACTTTCCTTTTTTTTAGGCATAAACCAATAAAATATAACACAAAATGCTAAAGCAAACACAACACCAAAAACATTTTGACTCACTCTAAGACTAACCGCTCCTTGTAGTCCATATGTCTCTGCAGCAATGGCTAAAGCACCAAATGTGTTAAATACTGCCTGCCAGCCATATTGTGCTGAAAATCCTACACCGATTCCACCAAGAATTCCTATATATGCATAGATTGACGAAGGAAGCAGAAAATATAATACTGTAAAACATATAACACCTGCAATATTTCCGACAATCCTTTTACGGACTCTGTAGTGCATATCTTCCATAGACGGCAAAATCACGGACATGGCCGCAATACCAGCCCACATTGCACGTGGCATATTACAAAGTTCTGCAATGCAAAGGACAATCGGTACGCATAAAATCTGACATATCTGCCATTTTGTTCTGGAAGAAGTGATATCAAATTCTTGTATCAGATCTTTCAGATTTCTTTTATAAGTTCTGTTTTTATGATTTCGATAAAATACGAAGCAGGTAAGTGCTGCACCTAAAGCCATTCCGACTAATCGCATCTGATAGCTTTTTCCCGTAACATCATAACCATATAGCAGCAGATACCCAAGAACCAATGTAGATTGATTAAACATGGATGGATTATGGCATCCGAACAGAATCAACACAGCCAGTGCCGCAATATTTAACAGCATTCCCAATACCGGTGAAAACTGATTTGCTAAATGCGGACATACAGTCATAATTACAAAGAACAAAGCCAAAAGCATCGTAGATTGTCCGGTGTGGATCCCCAGATCCGCATTCCTAAACACCATGAGACATAATAAGACTACTACACCTACAATGCTGTTCTCATTTCCAAATAGGATGCTGAAAATACTAACAAAGAAAAAACAAAATGCCATTGTAGCAGCTATCTTCACCAGATATACCCACATATGATATAGTTTTTCTTTAAGTGTTTCACTCTTTTTCAACAGGTTTTTAGAACCTGCCTGATTTAACTGCAACTCCTGATAAAATGTCATATAAATACTCCCATCTTCTAATTTATCTTAAAACTAGGGAACCTCTGAATAAAAGCCTTTATCCTGTTTCTACTCAATGTATTAGCCGCCATTTGCGCTTGGTTAAGGTGATTTCAGTGCAAAATAGCCATTATTTATC
>NZ_JBQHTM010000104.1:0-3020 GCF_052065695.1 Intestinimonas sp. HCP28S3_D6 | reverse complement strand
GTAAATGTTTCCTGTTTCTTCATCCCCATACACCACCATTGCGTTGATAGTGTTATTATCCCACATCCGGAGCCTTTATGGTAGTGCGGATTAAATCAGAGATTCCCTAGAGGACAGGACCGTCCTCTCTTTCCACAATGTGCACATCCAGATATTACCTGTGGAAAACCCTGTGGAAATTGTGCAAACTTTTGTTCGAAGTCCATCGGGGCCGGAAAAATGTAACCGGAAAGATTTACAAATTCGTGATAAGTTGCGGCCC
Source organism: Intestinimonas sp. HCP28S3_D6 (assembly GCF_052065695.1). Taxonomy (NCBI): domain Bacteria; kingdom Bacillati; phylum Bacillota; class Clostridia; order Eubacteriales; genus Intestinimonas; species Intestinimonas sp. HCP28S3_D6. The sequence continues at coordinate 2,758 of NZ_JBQHTM010000104.1, read as the reverse complement.
AGACCTGCTATAATGTCCCTTCGATAGAGCGCCGCTGTGAGGCGGCGAAAACCGAGAAAGGATGTGCCGGAGTTGGAACGGGGAGAATTGACCTGGCGGGAGCGGGGCAGACTGTGGGTGCGTCTGGGGATTCGTCTGCTGCTGGCGGTGGGGATCGTGCTCATATTGCGCTATCTGGTCCCTCCCCTGCTGAGCCTGCTGATGCCCTTCGTGCTGGCATTGGTGACGGCCTGGCTGCTCAACCCCGTGGTAAAGGGGCTCCAGCGGCGGCTGGGACTGTCCCGGGGGGTGCTTTCCCTCTTTTTGATTTTGCTGGCCTTTGCCGCCGCCGGCGGCATCCTCTTTGGTCTGGGGTACAGCCTATTTAGCGAGGTGAGCGCCCTCCTCAACAACTGGGAGGGCTCCTGGAACACCCTCCAGACCGGGGTGGACGCCGCAGGGGCCTGGCTGGATAAACTGCTGGCTTATCTGCCCGGAGAGGTGGAGACCTTTGTCAACGGCAACCTGGACCAGCTCTGGTCCGCCTTCAGCGGCTGGGTGAGCTCGGTGGTGCCCATGGTGGGCACCTGGGCGGGCAACTTTGCCATGGGGGTACCCTCCTTTGTGGTAGCCCTCATCGTTTTCATTATGGCGGCCTACTTCATCACCGCTGACTACCCCCACTACCGCTTTCTCATGACCAACCGCCTGCCCCCCGAGGTCCGGGCCTTTGTCTCCCATGTCAAGCACACCGCCCTGGGGGCCTTCGCCGGGTACGTCCGGGCGGAGATTATCATCTCGGCGGGGGTCTTTGCCATCTTGCTGGTGGGCTTTCTCCTCATCGGCCAGCCCTACGCCGTGCTGCTGGCCCTGGCCCTGGCGGTGCTGGACTTCATCCCCATCATCGGCTCGGGCACCGTCATGGTGCCCTGGGCGGTCATCGACCTCCTCACCGGCAACTGGTTTCACGCCGTGGGGCTCATGGTGGTGTGGGGCATCATCTGCGTCTTTCGCCGGGTGGCCGAGCCCAAGGCGGTGGGCAGCCAGACCGGCCTCTCCCCCATCCTCTCCCTCATCAGCATGTATGTGGGCATGCGGGTGGGGGGCGTGCTGGGGATGATCCTGGGGCCCATCGTGTGCCTGGTGGCCATCAACGTGGCCCGCACCGGCATTTTCGACGGCCTCACCGCCGATCTGGCCCTGGCCGTCCGGGACACCGCCGCCCTTCTCAGGCGGGAGTGAACCTTCGTTCAAAAATGTTTCGCGGACCGTTCAAAAATCATTTGGGGAATCTTCATGAAATGGTCATAATTAGCCGCTAGAATAAAACGCGAACAGAGAGAAAAGCGGAATGCTTTCAAAGGAGCGACGTTTTATGTATGAGTATAACAATGAAAACCGGCCCCAGGCCCCCTGGAGCGATCCCATTGAGACCACGGGCCGTCCCCTCCATGAGGAGCCCGAGCAGCCCAAGCCCAGGAAGAAGAAGGGCGGCAAGCTGGTAGCCCTGTGCCTGGTGTGCGCCATCATCGGCGGCATCGCCGGCGTGGGAGCGGCCACCGGAGCCTTCGCCCAGGACAAGACCACCATCTACGAGGGCACTCGTACCCCCACGGTGGTCAACGTCTCCAACTTGACGGGCAAGGACCTCCTCACCGCCCCGGAGATCTACGCCACCTATGTGGGTTCCACCGTCGGTATCACCACTGAGATCACCACCACAAACGTGTGGGGCCAGCCGGTGTCCCAGGCTGTGGCCGGTTCCGGCTTCGTCATCACCAGCGACGGCTACATTCTGACCAACTACCACGTCATTGAGGACGCCGACAGCATCCAGGTGGCCTTTGTGGACGGCACCACCTATGACGCCACCCTGGTGGGCGGCGAGTCGGAGAACGACATCGCCGTGCTGAAGATCGACGCCACCGGTCTCACCCCCGTCATCATCGGCGACTCCGACAACGTGAAGGTGGGCGAGCAGGTAGTGGCCATCGGCAACCCCCTGGGCGAACTGACCTTCTCCATGACCTCCGGCATCGTGTCCGCCAAGGACCGCAGCATCACCATGGAGAACGGCAACGTCATGAACATGATTCAGACCGATACCGCCATCAACAACGGTAACTCCGGCGGTCCCCTCTTTGACATGTACGGTCAGGTCATCGGCATCACCTCGGCCAAGCTGTCCGGTTCCAGCAGCAGCCAGGCCACCATTGAGGGACTGGGCTTCGCCATCCCCATCAACGACATCAAGGACATGGTCACCGACATCATGGAGAACGGCTACGTCACCGGCAAGCCCTACATGGGCGTCACCGTGAGCACGGTGCCTGAGAGCATCTCCCAGCGGTACGGCATGAGCCAGGGCGCCCTGGTGGAGAGCGTGGATGAGAGTTCCTGCGCCGCCAAGGCCGGCCTACAGAAGGGCGACATCATCACCGCCATCGACGGCAAGACGGTAATCTCCTCCGCCGAGCTGGTGGAGGCCAAGAAGACCTACAAGGCCGGGGACACCGTGACCCTGGACGTGGAGCGCAACGGCGAGAAGCTGACCCTCACCCTCACCTTTGACGAGGATACTCCGGAGCGCCGGGCCGCTCAGGAGGAAGCCAAGGCCGAGCTGGAGGAACAGCAGCAGGAGCAGCAGAGCTCCGGTTCCAGCTCCGGCAGCTACTTCTGGCCCTTTGGTGATCTGAGCCCCTGGTTCTATTGATAGATCTTTGACACAAGCGACGGGGGGGGGGGGGGGGGGGGGGGGGGGGGGGGGGGGGGGGGGGGG
>NZ_JBQHTM010000103.1:0-3068 GCF_052065695.1 Intestinimonas sp. HCP28S3_D6 | reverse complement strand
TTAGATTGTTCTTCAAATAAGAATAATATAGTTTCCCTGGCTCCTCAGCCACATCTCAATGCCCTTGCCAAACACCTCAGCCTCCAAAGTCCAGCCCTCCTCGTCTTGCTCCACGATCTTCGACGTAGGCAGACGATCCAGCACGGCCTCAATGGATGGACCAGTATATTTAAACCGGATACGTTCCAGTTTGCCACCGTACATAAACTGCACCCGCTTACGGAACTCCCCCTCCTGAAAGCGATCCTTGTATGGAACTTGGAAGTGCTCATCCAGAACTATGAAAGACTTGATCCGGTCAATTCGATAAATGGTGGGAAACAAATCATCCGGGTTATCAAATGTGCTCTTATCTTCCAGAAATGCTGTCAGGTAGAAGTAGTATTCTGAGAACATGATACCCACCGGCAGCACTCGGCGGCGCACCAGCTTCGGCTCCTTCATGCGCTCGTACTCGATCTCCAGTACCCGGTGATCCTGTACCGCTTGGCCGATCTCCCACAGGCCAGGGAGAATGTGCTGACCATGATGCGGCTCAATATAATGGTGTTTCTCGTTGGCCAGCAGTTCTGCTACCGCACGCTTGCTCTGTTTCGGTACACAGCAGGAGATGAGCTTGTCCAGAATCGGCAGCATCTCATCCCGGCGCATGGAGCGGCTCTCAAGTAAGATCTTACATACCGCAAGGATCTCACTGTTATTGAGCAGCGGCAGAGCAGGCTGCTCCAGCCGGTAACCTCTTTCCTGCTTGTCGTAGACGATATCCTGCCGCAGCCCCTGTTCAGCAAAAAAACAGCGCAGCGATTCCATGTCACGCTGGATGCTTCTCTCCGTGACATGAAATTGCTGCGCTAATTCTTTTTTGGGGAGAACATCGCCGCTGACCAGCCTGGAATAAATCTGCAGCAGACGCTCCGACTTTACCAATGTGCCGTCCATACGATCCTCCATGAATAATCATGTGCTCACAAGCACATATTACTATCTAAAAAATATAATAATATATTTTATAGCTCATGTCAATTTCTGTCGTGATTCGCTACCATAGTTGCATATGGAGGAATCAACTATGAAATCCATCTACACTGAACAATACCGTCAGATCGGGTTAAAGATTGCCTACTACCGAAAGCTCCGGGGACTGACCCAGGAAGAACTGGCGGAGCAGGTCGGTCTTACCCCTGCTTATATCGGCCACCTGGAGGCACCTAACATCTCCAAAGCACTGTCTTTGGACACTTTGTTTGACATTGCTGCCGTACTGGATGTGGCACCGCAAAAATTTCTGACTTTTGAGGACTGATGTCAAGCTCATTATAGCATACGTCATGGACACTGGCTGTCACCCACTTCTCCTTTTTGAGTTTTTTATCAAAAAATGGTCATATTTTTTGGTACAGTACAATATCTGTTTTTAGCTGGATATTCTGCCGCTTTTGTGCTATGGTGTCTTGCTGACAGGAGGCAGGACATATGAACGACACCCTGAAACTATTGTATGATAGATTCTACACACCTTTGCCCATGGAGGAGGCCGAGCAGGAGATCGATGACTGCCACCGACAGCTCATCGAGCGGCTGGAAAAGCCAGAGAGAAAATTAGTATTGCGGATCATTGATACCCAAAATCTAATCGCGGAGGAACGATCCATAGACAGCTTTCTCTGCGGATTCAAATTGGCCTGGGAACTCTCAAATGAACTGAACCACTACAAAAGCAGACATCCGTCTCGGTGCGATAAGACCGAAATGGATGTCTGCTTTGATTGATTGTGCGAAAAACTCTATGTGAGAAGAAAAACCGGCAAAACACGCTACCTGACAGTATCCCTTTCTCTCACGCAATTTAGATCCGCTTTCAATTTCTCCAGGATCAGGTCTTTCTCCTCAAGTGTCCGTGATTTTTTATAGCTCTTCAGCGCCTGATCTTACAATCGCTCCGCGTTACGGATCCAGTTTTCGAACTCCGGCCTGCTCATGGTACCCTTGCGTGTGCGGGCAAAGTACATCTTTTCTACCAGTTCCGGTTGGTAACCTTCCGGCTCCAGTACGGCGTACTGAATGTTCGCCTGAGGAGCATCGATCTGGTTATCCTCCCCTAGGTCACATAGGTCTCGCAGGTTTTGGCATACGTGATGACGCCTGGTTTGAGGCGGATGGGTGGGTGTTCCGCTCGTCGGTATACTTGAGTGTGTGACCATTCTTTGTGTGGTGAGGTGACAAATCGTGCTCTGCCGCGCATGGCACCGCCGCCCCTGGCGGCGGTAAAACGCCTGCCCTGAAGGGCAGGCGTTTCACGCAAGCATAGCGCAAATGTACATTTTGCGCGCTTGCAGGGGAAACCCCTGTCCCCGATGCCGCCTTCGGGCGGAACTTTTCGGCAAGGTTGCCGGAAGGTCGTCTGAGCTTAGATCGGGTTTGGTGAAATCATCAAATCCGATCTCATTTGAATATTTGGCAATTCCGGCGGCAGTTCATTGCGCTGAAAATAGGGTCCGGCAACCTTGCCGGACCCTATTTTCACCTGCATCAGGATGTCGTTTTTTCACTAAACTGTCTACATGATTGGGTACATTATAATCCGTACAAGGGTGTCCATGTTAGCACCCTAGAGGTCAAGAAATCCAGGGCAGGGTGCATCATGAGACCCCCCATTTTTCTTTTTTAATGCGGACACAGACTGTCCGCATTATCTGTTAGGATGGGTGCGAGAACCGGGGATGGACCTGGAGCCGTCTCCCGAGAGGAGGAGCAACATGAACACACAAACACACCGCACCTGTATCCGGATGAGCCAGGAGGAATACGACCTGCTGAAAGAGAAAAGCAGGGCTGCCGGACTGTCCGCCAACGCCTGGCTGATGAGAGAGCTGGAGCGAAACCGCCCTATACTCTACCGGGAGAAAGAGACGAGAGCGGCCATCGCCTTTGCGGATGAGGCTGGCCGGGACATCAACGCCGTGGCCAGGGCATTCAACAGCGGCTGCGGCACCGCCCAGCAGCTGGGCTTTTCCGTCCGCCGCCTGGCCCAGGTGGTGGAGCAATTCCGGCAGGTGCGAAAGCTGGGG
>NZ_JBQHTM010000102.1:0-3100 GCF_052065695.1 Intestinimonas sp. HCP28S3_D6 | reverse complement strand
TACATGAACATGAAGCACTTGGAGGCGGCTCTGGACGACGCCTCTATTGCCGGTTGACTTCATTCAGCCGGAGCCTGCAAATAATTTTGCGCATAAATCTTGACGGCACCGCGCTGAACAATCGTGATTTCGTTGTGTGGACAAGGCATTTCGTGTCCCTCCTTTCGCTAATTGGTGGATGGGGTGGCGTTTTACCACCTCATTTTGGGCAGAAAAAAAGCAGGAGACCTTTTTCAGATTTCCTGCTCGGTGTGCCACTGTGTGAGCGGCGGGTATTTAGTTGTAAAAGTTCGGGACAAGTTGACCCGATGTAAAGCTAACAAACTGGAATTGCACCAAAACAATCTAAGACAACAACGCTGCCCTACTTGCGATTTTTTCTTGTACTGCGGAAACAGTTTCTTGAATGGAATAAGTGGTCGTATCTATAACATTCGATTCATATATTCCCAGATTGCAAAATTGCTCCCACATGGTTTCTACCAATTCGATATTTGTCTTTCGGTCTAACTTTGAGCGTTCAACAGCTCGCTTCAAGGTTTCTTCCTTACTTGCCCTTAAAATAATATAATGCACCTCATAATGTTCCCGAACAAGACTTTGCCACGGCTTTAAAAACCACGGTCCGATAATACCGTCAACAATTACATCATATCCACCACGAGCATATCGCTTCGCAGCTTCTAAAAACGCTTCAATGACAATCAAATTTTGCTCATTTGATTCTGGCAAATGCGGTGGTATTGCCCCTTTACTCAAATAATGATAAAAGTCATCTGTGTGCATATGCACAGACTTTTCCAAATCTGATTCTTTTGCAACAGCAGATGCCGTTGTAGTTTTTCCTGTCCCCGGCGCACCTGTGATTACAATAATTCTACCTTGATTCATCTATATTTTACCTCCACAAATTACGATTTTCTTAATTCTACAAACTGGAATTTGAGTCTCTGTAAAGCTGGAATTAACCCATACAATTATTTTAATTTAGAGGTTCTTACGCAATTATCCGTATTTTGTAATTTTTCAATACTGGAATGCCAGTGTAAATCAGCATTCTCCATTTTTATTAAAGCGAAAAACGTAAAATTGCGGAAGAACCAATTTAGATATTCACAATTTTACTTGCCACAGTATCTCGAAAAACACTGTCATGTTCTACCAGGAGCATGGTCGGGGCAAACTCCGTTATGAGTTGTTCAATCTGCATACGTGAGTACACATCAATAAAGTTGAGCGGTTCATCCCATACATACAAGTGTGCCTTTTCACAAAGGCTTTTCGCAATTAGGACTTTCTTCTTTTGCCCGCCAGAAAAGTCTTTAATATCCTTTTCAAACTGTACACGCTCAAAGTCCATTTTCCTAAGAATTGCCTTGAACAAACTTTCATCAAGGTTGTTTTCTTCTGCAAACTCGGAAAGGGTTCCACATAAATACGATGTATCCTGTGGCACATAAGAAATTACAAGCCCAGAGCCAAGTGTTACTGTACCCGTATAATCTATGGACTGCCCGACTACCAACTTTAACAGGCTACTTTTGCCACTGCCGTTCTTTCCATCAAGCACAATGCGTTCTCCCTGTCTTATTTCAAACGAAACGGGTTCACAAACTGAAATGCCATCATAATAAACTACTACATTCGATAATGATGCAAGCAAATCTGTATGGTAATTAAGCGGTTGTATCTTGAGGGCTTCTGCGGTTTCCATATTTTTCAGCAATGCTGATTTTTGTTCGATTGTCTGTTGTTGTCTCGCTTCTATAGATTTTGAACGCTTCATCATTTTGGCGGCTTTATGACCGACATAACCTTTATCTGCTGCCCCAATTTTGGAAGCTTCTACACGTTCAGACCATACTGCAGCGCGTTTTGCCGACTGCTGTAATCGTCTGATGTCCTTTTGCAAACGTTCGTTCTGAGCCAGTTCAAATTCTTGCTGTCGCTCAAAATTTGACATCCATGATGAAAAGTTTCCTCTTTGCACTTCGATATTCGCTCGGTTAATCGATAGAATATAGTCAACACAATCGTCAAGAAAGCGACGATCGTGAGAAACTAAGATGAATCCCTTTTTCTTTTTCAGATATGCCGCCACACTTTTTCTCGCTTTGGCATCCAAATGGTTGGTAGGTTCATCAATCAGTAGGAAATGCCCTTCATTAAGAAAAAGAGCGGCAATCAAAACCTTTGTCTGCTCTCCGTTGGAAAGTGTTTCAAAAGGTCGCCAAAGCACATCGACATCAACATCAAGATAAGAAAGTTCTCGCATAAGTTCCCATTCTTCCGCAAGTGGGCAAATCTCCTGCAATATATCCTCTGTAATACGATTCTTATCTGAAACGGGATAAGGAAAATAATCAAACTGTACGGATGATAGGATTTTTCCACTATACTCATATTTCCCAAGCAGAAGATTCAGAAAGGTTGTTTTACCTCGTCCGTTTCTGCCCACAAAACCAAGCTTCCAATCGGTATCAACCTGGAAACTGACATTTTCAAAAACATTATCATAACTTGTCGGATATGAAAACGTAAGGTTTTCAATTTTAATCATTGACATAAATATTATCCTCCTTTGCATGTCATACGATACAAAGTCGGTTCGGTGAATGTTTACTACGTATAGATTTCACCAAAAGGAACCGACACTATACGGAGTGAATCATGTGTAACTATCTGTTCTGCACTATTCATAAAGCACCTCCAAAACAAAATAAGAGCCACAAGAAAGTTTATCCTTGCAGCTCGTCATAGCATAAAATAACACCACTAAGCAAAAGTGGCAACAGCACTATATTGAGTAAGATAGACATATAACTTTCTTGCAATAGACACAATAATGCCAAAGTATAGCACTACCGCATATTTTGATTTTATTTGCAAGAAAAGTTAATCATCTTCCCACCTCTTTCTAAATTTCAAAATATTATACCATAAATCGCAGGCAAATACAAGTGGTTATAAAAATTTAACAAATCGCTTATTGTAGGACTACAATACATATTGGACATCTGAATAAAAAAGGATGAAGGACAGGGCCTCATCGGTTATAGTTGAAGTTGCGGACAACAACCGAACGAGAGGAGACCATATC
>NZ_JBQHTM010000101.1:0-3339 GCF_052065695.1 Intestinimonas sp. HCP28S3_D6 | reverse complement strand
CCGTCAAATCGGCGGGACCCACCCGGTTTTTCCACAATTCCCGTTTTCCTGTGCAGTCTTAGTCCATGCTCCACTCCAACACGGTGCCGGTGGAGGCGTCAATCTCAAAGTCGTACTCGGTCCAGCCCACGCGGTACTCGCCCTCGTACACGGTCCGGCCGTCGTCCCGGTCCAGCTTGAACTCACGGAAGGTGCCAGAGGTGGAACCGGCCCGCTCCTGAACGATGGACTTGGCCTGGGTCTCGGTGATGCTGGCGCCGGTGCTGGTGTTGGTGTTGGCGGAGGGAGCGTAGTACTCGGCGTCGTAGTCATAGCTGCGGATGTCGCCGGTGACGGCGTCGATCTCGTAGTCGTACTCCTTGCCGCCGGCGTAGAACTCCACCTCGTACTCGGCCCGGCCGTCATCCCAGTCCAGGTTGGACCGGACGAAGGTCACGGCGCTGCTGGAGAGACCGGCGTGGTTCAGAGCGATCTCCTTGGCCTTGGCCTCGCCGATATAGTTGCCGGTCTGAGTGGTGCTGGTGCCGGTGCTGGCGGGGGGGGTGTAGTGCTCAGCCTCATAGTCGTAGCTGCGGATCTCACCGGTGATGGCATCGATGTCGTAGTCATACTCCTTGCCACCGGCGTAGAACTCCACCTCGTACTCGGCCCGGCCGTTGTCCCAGTCCAGCTTGGTCCAGGCAAAGGTAGCCTGGCTGCTGGAGATGCCGGCGTGGTTCAGGGCAATCTCCTTGGCCTTGGCCTCACCGATATAGTCGCCGGTCTGGGTGGTGGTAGTCGTGGTCGTGGTGGTGGTCGCGGTGCTGCTCGCCGTCCCCTTGTCGGTGATGGTAACGGTGTTGGTGCTGCCGTTCCAGCTCACGTCCATGCCCAGGGCGTTGGCCACTGCCCGGACGGGGAGGTAGGTGGTGCCGTCGATGGTGAAGGGCTCCACCACGTTGCCGGCGCTGTCCTTGGGGGTGACGGTGGTGCCGTTGACCACCAGCTTGATGTCGGAGTAGTCCACCCGCACGTTGCGGCTGCCGGTAGCGGCCAGGGTGGGCACGGCCAGGCCGGCCACTGCGGTCACCACCAGGGCGCCGGCCAGCATATCTTTCCATCTGTTCTGATTCTTCATTGTCGTTTCCTCCTTGTAACGTAAAAATGTTTTATCGACGTTTCGCGGACCCTCCGGTCCGTCGCTTCTCGTCCCTTTCTGCCTCTATAACGGGCGGGGCATTGGTTTTATCGCAGGGCGGGAAAAATTTTTTAAAAATTTTTCTGACGGATAAATGGAGAGGGCCCGCCCCAACGGGCGAGCCCTTCTCTGTTCTCTTTCTTCCTTAAAAGTCGGCGCTGCCCACCGTTCTGGGGTGGGGCAGGCCCCAGACGATCTCCCATCGTCCGGGGACCCCGTTGGACTTCACTTCCTCGGCGGGAGTGAATCCCGCCTGCGGCAAGGCCCCGTGCCAACGGCACGGGACCTTGTACGGCGCTGACGCGCCGCCCCATCTCCGATGGGGCCCCCGACGTCCTGCCCGGGGCAGGCTCAACCGGTCCGACGCGTATTTCTTCTCCTTAGAAGTCGGCGCTACCCACCGTTCTGGGATGGGGCAGGACGTCGCGGATATTGCCCACGCCGGTGAGGTACATGACCATCCGCTCGAAGCCCAGGCCGAAGCCGGCGTGCTTGCACCCGCCGTAGCGGCGCAGGTCCAGGTACCACCAGTAGTCCTTGGGGTCCATGCCCAGCTCCTTGATGCGGTTCTCCAGCACGTCCAGCCGCTCCTCACGCTGGGAGCCGCCGATGATCTCGCCGATGCCGGGCACCAGGCAGTCGGCGGCGGCCACGGTCTTGCCGTCGTCGTTGAGGCGCATGTAGAAGGCCTTGATGTCCTTGGGGTAGTCGGTAACAAAGACCGGCTTCTTATAGACCTGCTCGGTGAGGTAGCGCTCGTGCTCGGTCTGGAGGTCACTGCCCCAGTCCACCTTGTAGTCGAACTTGTCGTTGTTCTTTTTGAGGATCTCTACCGCCTCGGTGTAGCTCACCCGGCCAAAGTCGGAGGAGGCCACGTGCTCCAGCCGCTCCTTCAGGCCCTTGTCCACAAAGGAGTTGAAGAAGTTGATCTCGTCGGGGCACTTCTCCAGCACGGTGGTAATGATGAACTTGATCATGGCCTCGGCCACGTCCATGTCACCCTTCAGGTCGCAGAAGGCCATCTCGGGCTCGATCATCCAGAACTCGGCGGCATGGCGGGTGGTGTTGGACTTCTCCGCCCGGAAGGTGGGGCCGAAGGTGTACACATCGCCAAAGGCCATGGCGAAGTTCTCGGCGTTCAGCTGGCCGGACACGGTGAGGTTGGCGCTCTTGCCGAAGAAGTCCTGGGTGTAGTCCACGGTGCCGTCGGGGTTCTTGGGCACGTTCTCCAGGTCCAGAGTGGTCACCCGGAACATCTCGCCGGCGCCCTCGCAGTCGGAGGCGGTGATGATGGGGGTGTGGACGTACACGAAGCCCCGGCTCTGGAAGAAGGTGTGGATGGCGTAGGCGGCCACGCTCCGTACCCGGAAGGTGGCGGAGAGCAGGTTGGTCCGGGGCCGCAGGTGCTGGATGGTCCGCAGATACTCCACGGTGTGGCGCTTTTTCTGCAAAGGATAGTCGGGGGTGGAGGGGCCCTCCACGGCGATGGCGGCGGCCTTGATCTCCAGGGGCTGCTTGGCCTCCGGGGTCAGGACCACGGTGCCGGTGACAGACAGGGCGGCGCCCACGTTCTGCCCGGCGATCTCCTTATAGTTGGCCAGGGAGTTGGCGTCCATAACCACCTGCAGATTCTTGAAGCAGGAGCCGTCGTTGAGCTCGATGAAGCCGAAGGTCTTCATGTCGCGGATGGTGCGGGCCCAGCCGCAGACGGTGACCTCCTGATCCCCGAAGCGCTCCTGGTCGGCGAAAATCTGTGCGATCTTTGTGCGTTCCATTGGGTTGATTCCCCTCTCAGCGTCATTAGTGGTGTTACACAATACTTTATATTATAACCCCTGGGACCCAAAGCCGCAAGTGTGCAGGCCGTTTTCCGCAGTCAAAACCAAAAGAAAAGTCCGCCTCCGGTGGCCGGGGACAGAACGAGGAGCTGATAGCTGCTGATCGGTGTCATAGGTATATAAAAATTGTATGCGGTGGAAGACAAGCGATACTTGGCAATTTACTTATACGTGCGTAGATTAAGTTTTTGAGCGCACGCCTCATTCTCTTTTCTAAGGAACCTCTGAATAAAAGCCTTTATCCTGTTTCTACTCAATGTATTAGCCGCCATTTGCGCTTGGTTAAGGTGATTTCAGTGCAAAATAGCCATTATTTATCTGCTT
>NZ_JBQHTM010000100.1:0-3343 GCF_052065695.1 Intestinimonas sp. HCP28S3_D6 | reverse complement strand
GTAAATGTTTCCTGTTTCTTCATCCCCATACACCACCATTGCGTTGATAGTGTTATTATCCCACATCCGGAGCCTTTATGGTAGTGCGGATTAAATCAGAGATTCCCTAGTATATCCGAAAATGTTCCCGTTTCCATAGAGGACGCCTTTTTCGCGGCTGACCCGTTGTCCTGCAAGAGAGCGTTCACTGATTTTGCGGCTTTCTTCCTGTGCCATAGTAGCCATAATGGTCAGCCTCAGTTCACCATCACCGTCAAGAGTCCAAATGTTATCATTTACAAAATAGACTTCAATCCCCATGGCGGCAAGCTGACGGACACAGACCAGAGCATCTACCGTATTTCTGGCGAAGCGGCAAACCTCGCGAGTGACAATCAAATCGAATTTATGCTGTTTGGCATCTTCCATCATCTGCATAAAGGCATCCCGCTTATAGACCTGAGTTCCGGTAATACCTTGGTCAATGTAGCGGTTGATAACATTCCACTGAGGATGAAATCGAGCAACATCATCATACCATTGCATCTGATTCTGAAGGGCTTTGACCTGGGCCTCGTGTTCTGTTGAGGCACGGCCATATATAACTGCCCGGCAGGGTTTGTCCCGGAAAGAACGGGACAATGAGTACGGAGACATATTGTACATAGCATCTTCCTCCTTTATGGCTTCTGATTTGTTCTGACAAGGCGAGAATACCCGAAAACAACAGAATCAGCAATGATACGGACGCTGGCCTGATATCCTTGACAACTTGCCGGAAAAGTGTTCACTTTTGCGGATAGGTTTGCTTGACATTCAGATAGGTTGCCTCGTTGACAAGGCCCTTCTTGTAGAGCATATCAATCAGTTTTAAGCACACATAGGTGCGGTCAATAATCGATTCATTCATGGATCATATCCTCCGGTAATTGACATTGCTGCGGTAACACCGCAAGCCGGATTTTTTGGAGTGTTAACGCTGTAAGGCTGGACAATGTATAATATTCGACCGGATTAAGAGTAGATGTTCCACCTTCAGCGGCTCGCGCTGCCAAAGCATCAATACTGCGCCGAAGGGATGATAGCTCGTCCAGTAGGGATAAATAGTCTGCTGGTGGAAGCTCAACGGGGCGAATCTTTTTGACCAGATTGCGGATATACGCGCCTCTTGACGGTGCGCCAACCCTCCGGACCTGACGATCCAAATCCGCTAAATCATCTTCCGTGAAGCGCACATAAGCCACTTTTGTTGCGCAGACATCCTTTTTGTTCATGGCGTCGCCTCATTACCTGAATGGCGCTGCGGAACTTTGCGGGGAGCGACGATATAGTCATATCCACTGCGAATTCCACAATAGGTACAGGTATCTTTCACAAATTGGTAGCGATCTGCGCGCTTGATTCTTATGGTGGGAACATTATAAAAAGCACTGGCACAGGCTGCGCACAGGCAAATCAGCTGCGGCTCCTGCTGCTTGGGTTCGGTTTTGTAATCCATGGCCGTTTCTCTCCTATGATTATGTGTATTCAAAGTCTGAGCGGCCTTGGTGCCCTTCCCTGGCACTTGTACCTCTCACTTGTAGGCCACGGCAGAGGGCGTTTGTTGCGTATATCTGAAATTTTTGTTGAAAAACCCCTATCATCGTTCGATAGGGGCTTCACTATAGGAAGATGAAACTCGTTGTAGTTATAAAAAACAAAATTTTTTCTTTCCCTATTGACTGCACGGCTCGTGCAGCTGTAACCTTTGCTTGTAGGGTGGTGATGAATAATGAAAACACTCCATGAAGTAACTCAAATCGTTGGAATGACGCGCCGCGTTATTCAGGAATATGAGAAAGCTGGCCTAGCTACTGCGCCGACAGCCACAAATAAATATGGTCACCTATTATATGCCGATAAAGAAATAATTGCATATGATAAGGAGAATTAGATGTGCTGGTAAAGACATATTTTGAGCGGCTATACACGCACATGCGGGAGGAGCTTTACTATCCAAACAGAAAGAATAGCGGTATATTTGTCGTGCGTTGCTTCTGCGCAGCAGGCAGCAACTATTTCCCATTTAAAAAAGGAAAACGGTACACCTCCAAGGATGTACCGTTGCCGAGAAAACTTTATGATGGCAGTCGAACTATGACGACGGATATAAAGGCATCTTTCCATCCATTTGACGATGCCGGCCTTACCGCTTTTTATAAGGAGAACATAGAAGATGATAAAACACGCAATGTGATGCTTGCATTCGGCATTTCTCCAACTATGGAAGAGAATAAGGATTGTCTGTGCAGAGCATTGTCGATTCAGTTCAGAATGTTTGTGGGAAATAACTCTGATGAGGTCGATGACATTGTAGCGATAGAATATCAAAAACTGCTTGCAGAACCAAAAGATGAAGAAACAAAATTGCATCAACCTGCGGGAATTTTGTATCCAGGAGATCAGATTTGTTTCAAGTCTAAGAACAGGCCAACTTATCAAGTGAATATATATGAGAAGTTTCAACACACATGGGAATTTGAAAATGCTGGCACACAGGTGTGGCGTGGACGAAGATTATTCTTTTCCAATCACGAAGACGTCCGACCGAAAGCAGAAACAAATTATATTGATATACCAGACACGCCTCCGCATAAGAGCGTAAAAATAACCGTGAGCATAGATGCTCGCGGCTTTGAGGGAAAATCGGAATGCAGATGGATTATGGTAGACAGTGATAACAATGATTGCTTTCCGAACAGCAACATATTCATATTTGTAGTTAGCACAAAAATGGATTATCAGGGACAGACGGAGGTAACACAGTGAGTGAAGTCAACATCGAGAAATGGGTAACAGTGAAAGAAGTTCAGTCATATCTCGGAGTCGGCAGAGAAACAGTCCTCGCTTGGATTGCTAAGCGCAATATGCCTGCCTACAAGGTTGGAAGACTTTGGAAATTCAAATTGTCTGAGGTGGATGAGTGGATTCGTTCAGGTGGGGCGGCTGATGACAATAGCAAAGAATCTGAATAAGCCCCAATAATGTGCAGTATCGCTGATGAAATTTAAATGCGGGAGTGAACTTTATCACATTGACTGAAAATATATAGGTCAGGAAAGGAAAACAAATATGGACAATCAAGTGCATAATCAAATAGTAATTATGAAGGAGGCATTGAGGGCTTCTTGAAGTATGAAGTACTCTCTTATGCTCCGGATGCATGGATTGACGAAAAGAAGACTCAAATCGGATATGAAATCAGCTTCAACAAGTATTTTTGGTCGATTGTAAAATGAAGTTGGACACCTAAGAAAAAATCCATAGTGATTTTCCCCACATGGTAGAATGAAGTTTGCACACAACTTCTTCCAAGGGAGGGCAA
>NZ_JBQHTM010000099.1:0-3369 GCF_052065695.1 Intestinimonas sp. HCP28S3_D6 | reverse complement strand
AAGCAGATAAATAATGGCTATTTTGCACTGAAATCACCTTAACCAAGCGCAAATGGCGGCTAATACATTGAGTAGAAACAGGATAAAGGCTTTTATTCAGAGGTTCCTTAGGTTTTGTCGATGGCAAGCGGAAGCAAGTTGAAAAGGGTGGCTTCAAAACGGAGCGCGAAGCGACCAAAGCCATGCAGGATGTACTCTACCACCTGAACAACACCGGCGACTATGTGGAGAACAAGAAAGTTTCTTTCCACACCGTCTATGAAGAGTTTATCGAGCGTGAGGGCAAGGCCACCAGAGCCTATGCCACCTTGAAGAAATATGATTCTCTCTATCGGAACCATATCAAGGACGAGTTTGGGCCGCTGTATGTCTACCAAATTTCGGACACTATGATTATCGACTTCTTAAATCAGAAGCGGATAAAGTACAGCGAGGAGTATGTGAAGGGAATGTACAAGTTCTTCAATGTGATCCTTCGCTATGCCCACGACCACAAGTATACAAAAAAGAATGTGATGGACTTGGTACCGCCCCCTCCTGATCCGCGCCATGTGGGTGACATCGTGACTTATAACCGCAAGGAGTTGGAGCAGATGATCGAGCGTATCGAATCCACCCGTTCCAAAATCGCATTCCAGCTTGGATTGCAGGCCGGTCTGCGGGAAAGTGAGTGCTTTGCCCTCACATGGAGTGACATCGACTTTGAGAAGAAAAAGATCAAGGTCTGCAAACAGCTTCTCTATCAGGATAAGCAGTGGTGCTTTGCACCGCTGAAAACGGTCAATTCCTATCGGTCTGTGAATATCACAGCCGAATTTGCCCAATATCTTGCGGACATGAAGATGCAGCACGACGCAGAGCGCAAACTGTACGGTGATGGCTACAAGCGCAACTTCGTGACGGACCGGCGCGAGCCTAAGAAAGAGAAGATCATCGAAGTTCCGGACTTCATCAATGTCAAAGCCAACGGCGAGATGCTGACCACCAACGGTGCAAAGTTTCTTGCCCGTATCATCAAGAAGGACTTGGGTATCCACTTCAAGTTCCATAATTTGCGGCACCCGTATGTCAAGCACACGACAAAAAATATAATTCTGAAAAGCAGAAAACCCAAGCCATCAAGATGGATTTGATAGCCTGGGTTTTCCGTTTTTGTATCTTCAATTATTCAAAGAGGTCATGGACCTTGTAAACAATCTCAATGCGATTGTCGGGGAATACATACACCTTTTCAATCAGCAAATCGGTCAGCTCCGAGGTCAGCACATCCGCTGCCGCAATCGAGTGAACGATCTCTTGTCGGCTGCTTTGGCGGGCCTGTTCTTCCCGCTTCAGCTTTGCCTGGGCGGTGACGGCTGCGTAGGCGTTTTTGACTTTCAGTATTTCTCCGTCATAAACAGCTTTCTCCGATTTATAAGTGTCCAGCTCAATCTGCCCCAGGAGATACCGTTCAAAGAGAGCTTGCTTCAGATCTTTCAGAGCTTCCAGCTGCTTCTCATACTCGGAACATTTGGCAGCGGTGGCCTCCAGGTGAATGGTGCCGTCCTCATGGACGGGCAACAGGATTTCCAGCTGTTTTTTCAAAGTGAGGAGGACTGCTTCTTCCAGACCGGCAGCATCTGCCCGGACATCGCGGCAGCGGCTGTTCACATCGGCAGTAGAATGGCGGCACATATAAAACGGTTTCTTTTGAGCGATGCGGGAGAGTGCATGGTCGCAGCAGCCGCAATAGACTTTGCCTTTCAGTGGGTACTCCCTAGTTTTCCTGTTCGGCAAGGAAAACCTGCGCTGCACAGCCTGCACCTTTTCAAATAGTTCTTTGTCAACGATTGCCGGATGATGGTCGGGAATAATGAACCACTTGTCCCGGCCTTTCCTGCGGCTCCGTGTGCCGCCCACTTCAATAACAGCACGACGTCCGATGACATAGGAGCCGATATAGCGTTCATCCTCCAGGATACGGAGAACCGTAGAACTGCTCCAGCGTCCACGGGAGCGTGAGACATCGTGGTACTGCTGCCCATGAGCCGCTTTGTATTCGCCGGGGGTCGGGATACCTTGCTTAAAGAGTTCCCTGGTAACGGCTGCTGCTCCAATTCCGGTTGCGGCAAGTTGGAAAATGAGCTGTACCACAGCAGCGGTTTCCGGGTTCGGTTCCATTCTGCCATCGGCGCTTTTGCGATACCCGTAAGGGCAAACTTTGCTCTGGTATTCGCCACGCTGCATTTTGGCGTACTTGGCGCTTTTGGTCTTGATGGACATATCGCGGCTGTACCATCCACAACTGGACGGACATCATCGCGGTATTTGCGGTGAAAACTGCCGGTGCGGATGCCGATGCTACAGATGTTGTGACCATCGATGAGGAGCGCATCGACCTCATCCGGCAGGTGTTCTGGGATATGAACGCGGTGAGCTGGTATGTGCAGACCATCGAGCATGAGGACGACACCGAAACCATCCTCCATATCACGATCACAAGCAAAAAAGCGACCGAAATGCCCGACATCTATCATTTCAGCAAGAGCCAGCGCGAAGCACTGACCGAGGTGCTGAAGCCGGAGTACGCACAGATGCTTGCCGAGTTGGTCGGCACCTACGGCGGCGAGGTCAGTCTGGACGAGGCGCAGATCCGCGCCATGCTTGCTGCTATGCCGAAAGATGTTTCAGCACAGCGGAAAGCGGTGGTGGAGAAAGCCTACTCCCTGCTCGGCAAGGTGAACTATTTCTGGGGTGGCAAAAGCAGCGCCATCGGCTGGGACTCCCGCTGGGGAACACCCACCCGCGTGACCGCGCCGGGAAGCCGCAGCACGGGGACAGTCCGTCCTTACGGGTTGGACTGCTCCGGTTTTGTGGACTGGGTATTCCACAATTCGCTGAACTATGTCATCGGTCATGGCGGCGGTGCGGCCAGTCAGCACGGCTACTGCAAACCGATCTCATGGAGCGAAGCCCTGCCGGGTGATCTGGTGTTCTATCCGGGCGACTCCCATGTGGGCATTTTCGTTGGCAAAGACGAGAGCGGCAGCCCGCTCATCATCCACTGCGCCAGTTCACAGAACAATGTGGTGCTGACCGGTTTGCAGGGGTTTACGAGTATCGGCAGACCGGATTGCTTTTCGTAAACGGCTATGAAAGGATTCGAATCAGACCGACTTTTTATGTTACTTATCGTCATCTGCACCGATGTGGGCTTAATATCCGAAGTGACAAGAATTGTTCATCTGTCCCACTGCTCGTGTGTATTTGATTCATGGTTTGTTTTCGGTAAAATGAAAATGTAGCAAATGGTACTCAAAAAGTGAGCACCCCAATGGCAAATAAAAAGAGCCATTGTCAGCACCTGAAATAAACGCTACCCTTTAGGTG
>NZ_JBQHTM010000098.1:0-3388 GCF_052065695.1 Intestinimonas sp. HCP28S3_D6 | reverse complement strand
CCACCTAAAGGGTAGCGTTTATTTCAGGTGCTGACAATGGCTCTTTTTATTTGCCATTGGGGTGCTCACTTTTTGAGTACCATTTGCTACATTTTCATTTTACCGAAAACATGTGAATGTCAATTTTGTCACAGATTGCATCTGTTTGAAGCTGTAAATGCGCTATATCAGAGGTGTGGACATGTTTCCGTTTTGACAGGATATGTTTCCGCGAACGGGCACAATGCCTGACATCAATCAGAAGGTATCGTGCCAGAACGAAGAAGCATTCTTCCAGCAGCTGGAGCAGTGGAATGACGAGGACGAGTACACCCGCTGCATCCAGGCCTTGAATGCCATCCCGGAGGATTGGCGGAACTACCGCATTGCCTACGCTATGGCACGGGCGCTGGAGAACTATGCCATCATTGGGGACCACGACGAGGGTACTCCTAACTATAAGGGAGATAAGGCCCTGCGCCGAGCCATCGAGGTGCTGGAGTCTGTCCGGGAGGAAGGCCAGGACAAGGCCCAGTGGAATATGCGGATGGCTTATGGATACCAGTATCTCTACCATCAGGAGGAAAAGGCCATCCCCTACGCCCAGCGGTGGGCGGAGCTGGACCCCGAGGACAAGGATGCCCCGGCCGTGATTCAGGAATGCCAGAAGGAGATTGCAAAGCGGGCCGAGGCAGAGACCGAGGACGAGAGTGACCACACAGGTGTCTTCACCGGTTTTGTGCTGCTGTCCAAGGCAGAATGGGATAAAGAGCAGTTCATCCGGGACATGAAGGAAAAGTGGTACATCGCTGTGGATGAATACGACGCCAGCGAGGAGAAGGACGACGACGCCCTGGTGTTTGAGGTGGGCGATATGCTGGCCGCTGTCAGCCTGGCGACCTACCCCATCCCTAATGGCGAGGCCGAGGGTAATGCGGAAAACAACTATATGTGGGAGGATGCAGTCAAGGTAGCCAAAGAGCACCGTGCCCACTTGATGGTAGCAGTGCTGGGCAAAGAGGAAGATCTGCTGGAAAAGGGCAAGCTGTTCACCAAGGTGGTTGCCGCCTGCTGCCGCCAGGAATATGCCACCGGCATCTACACCAGCGGCGTGGTGTTTGAGCCCCGGTTCTATGAGGGCTTTGCCGATATGATGCAGGAGGACGAACTGCCCATCTTCAACTGGATTTGGTTCGGCCTCTGGCGGGATGAGCATGGCATGAACGGCTACACCTACGGCATGGCGTCGTTTGGCAAGGACGAGATGGAGGTGCTGGGCACCGATGCTAAGCCGAGCAATCTGCGGGACTTTTTGGCCAGTCTTGCCTCCTATGTGCTGGAGAATGATGTGGAACTGCACGATGGGGAGACCATCGGTTTTGCGGCAGATGATAAGCACACCATCACCCGCAGCCCTGGCGTCGGACTGCCGGAGGAGCAGATGACCCTGAAAATCTCCTGGGCGTCATCGGACGGTGACCCTGACGATGATGACGATGACCCGGATGGCGAAGCGCCCGAGGATAAGGAATCCGGTGTTCCCGAGGTCTACACCGAGGAGGAGATGGAGGCCGTCGAGGGGCACATCCAGCAGTATTTCGGTGAGTTCGAGAATGTGTTCCATGAGCTTTCTTCCCCGGACATCCATGTGGATATCTGCGTGGTGCCGCCCTCCGAGAAGCGGGACTACTACACTCTGGTCACCATGGGGATGGGCGCTCACCGGATGAATGTCCCGAAGGAACTGGCGGAATATAAGCTGGAGCGGGCGGAGCTGGCCATTGCGCTGCCGGGGAACTGGAAGCTGAAGCGTGAGGATTTGAAGAATGAGCGGTGGTACTGGCCTATCCGCCTGCTGAAAACCCTGGCCCGCCTGCCCATTGCCAGCGATACCTGGCTGGGCTTCGGCCATACCATGGACAATGAGGAGGACTTCGCAAAGGGCACAAAGCTGTGCGCCGCCATTCTGACAGGCCCCCAGGACACTGAAGATGGCAGCGAGGTCTGCATCCTGCCGGGCGGCGAGGAGGTCAACTTCTATCAGGTGATCCCTCTCTACCGGGAGGAATTGGAATATAAGATGGCCCATGGCGCGGACGCCCTGCTGGACAAAATGGACGGCATCAGCTTTGTGACTTACAATACCCGCCCCAATGCCATGACCATGGGCAAGCTCGGCAGCGTGGAGGACGGCGGCGTGATGGAAATGGATTGCGCTGACTGGCACCTGGAGACCATTCAGGAAAAGAATCTGCCGGTGGATGAAATCAACGTCTACAACCACATGGCCATTTACCTGCGCTGGTGCATGGAGCATGACCTGATGGGAGAAGAATTCCTCGCGGAGTACGGAGAGGTAGCAGAAAAGGTCAAAGCTGATCCTGCCGGCGTAGACCTACGGGAGTTTATCTGGGATGAACTGGATGGGCAGCTGGCCGGCCCGATGTTCAACAAGATCGGCAGGGCTTTTGCCTCCTACTACTATGGGGAGCCGGATAGTCCCTATTTCCCCAGCGACATCGACGACTACGCCATTGGTGTCATTGGGCAGAAGCGCAATTACTCCAACGAGATCCAGGACGAAGCCTATCTGTTTATCCCCTTTGACGAGGACTACTATCAGGCCATGGCAGAGGTGATTAAAGAACGCTTCATCAACTGGCAGGGACAGGACTTCGACGAGGACACGCTGGAACCTTCTGATACAGCCCGGGCCATTATGGAGTATCTGGACTGCGAATGCACCTATTTCCCCTCCATGAAGGACGATGACCCCATCATGGCAGCTTACGGTTATGCCAAGCGGGACAGCGCCCAGGAAGGCTTTGTGCCGGTGCTCATCAAGGCGGATGACGAAACGCTGTTGGAGTGTCTGGTGATGAACGCCGACCCGAAGAATGATGCGGACATTTACGAATTTGACCTCAAAGCTGTAACGGAGTACCGGAAGAAGATGCTCTCCGCCCCCATCAAGGACGGAAAGGCGGTTTTGGAGGAATTGACCGGCCAGCGCAAGGAAGAAGCCGAGGATGACGATATGGACTGGGATGAGGAGATCCTGGGCGAGATGGAGGGCGGAGAGCCCAACGACCGCTTCTCCAGTTACTGGGATTCTGATACCGATATGACCTATCCCCTTATTCTGGCAAAAATCCCGGTGAAGAACCCCTGGGAGATTTTCGCCTACCTGCCCTTCGGAAACTGGAACGACTGCCCTGATACGCCGGAGCTGATGGCTGCGGCCAAATACTGGTTCGAGCAGTACGGCGCGGTGCCTGCCGCCATGAGCCACGATGAATTAGGGAACCTCTGAATAAAAGCCTTTATCCTGTTTCTACTCAATGTATTAGCCGCCATTTGCGCTTGGTTAAGGTGATTTCAGTGCAAAATAGCCATTATTTATCTGCTT
>NZ_JBQHTM010000097.1:0-3440 GCF_052065695.1 Intestinimonas sp. HCP28S3_D6 | reverse complement strand
ATGTTTCCTGTTTCTTCATCCCCATACACCACCATTGCGTTGATAGTGTTATTATCCCACATCCGGAGCCTTTATGGTAGTGCGGATTAAATCAGAGATTCCCTAGATAATCTCATCTTTCTGCTTTGGCAGCTCTATAACAAATCTGCATCCACCATATTCACGGTTTTCTGCTTTGATTGTTCCTCCGGCACTATCTACAATCCGTTTTACAAGTGCAAGACCTAGGCCATTTCCTTCTGCTTTATGAGATCCATCTACCTGATAGAACTTGTCAAATATTCTGGATTTTACATCATCCTCTATTCCTGGTCCTTCATCTTCCAGAATGAACTTAACAGAATCCTGTTCTTGTTTCAGAAACATCGTAATTGTCCCCTTTGAAGGGCTGAACTTAATCGCATTATCTAAAAGATTTATCCAGATATGCATAAAAAGTCCTTCATTCGCAGTATATTTAACTTCCTCCAATTCTACCTGAAAACCAATTTCTTTTTCTGTCCATTTTGTTTCCAATGAAAGAACTGCCTGGCGGATCTGTTCATCCAGACGATATTCTGTTTTTTTCATTGGAATATTCTGATTCTCTAACTTGGATAACAGCAAAATATTACCAACCAATCCGGAAAGTCTTTGGGTGTTAAATAAGATTTTTTCTACATATTCCTCTTGATCCGGAGACAGTTCTTCTCCCTGAAGCAGCATTGTATATCCTTCAATGGCATTAATCGGGGTCTTAAACTCATGAGAAACATCAGATACAAAATCCATCTGCAGCACCTCTGTTGCACGAAGTTCTTTTGTCATAACGTTAAAACTTTGATAAGATTCTCCAACTTCTGCTATACGGCTGTTCGTTTCCAAATGCTGTTCAAAATCTCCCCGAGAAACTTCCTTCATTGCTTTACTAAGTCTTGTAATTGGTTCCAGTAACTTTGCATTAATAAAGGAAGTGATCAGCCCTGCAATCAATGTATTGAAAATCAAAAGCCAGCCAAGCACAGGTATGCTGCCCGGCAGATTAAAAAAATGATTCAAAAAAGCAAATAATAACGCAGATATGACTGTTGAAAATACAAGTGCCAGCCAGATTGCACCAGTCAGACAGGATCGGATCCGCAATCCTTTTTCTTTCTTTTGTTCCATTATTTTTTCACCACCTTGTATCCAATTCCACGCATTGTTACGATTTCAAAATCAGGGTTATCTTTCAAACGCTCCCTGATTCTTCCTATATGTACCTCTATCGTATGTGGGTCTGCCTCCGTCTCGTATCCCCATACTTCATCCATCAACTGTTGTTTTGTAAATATTCTGCCTGGCGAAGCTGCAAGCTTATATAAAAGCAGGAATTCTTTTTTAGGCAAAACAAGACTTTCCTTATCAGTTGTAACCGTCATTGCATCATAATCAAACTCTGTTGAACCGATCACAATTTTGTGTTCATTCAGTATCTGTGCACGGCGAAGCAGTGCTCCGACTCTTAAAACCATTTCATTCACATTTACCGGTTTTACCATATAATCGTCACTTCCCGAAAGAAATCCCTGGCGCATATCATCAAAGGAACCTTTCGCAGTGATCATAAGTACAGGTATCTGATATCCTGCTGAACGGAGTTCCGACACCAGTTCATAACCATCCATAACCGGCATCATAATATCAGAAATGATCAGATCAATATATTCCTTAACCAATACGTCTAATGCCTGTGCTCCATCCGATGCACTTTTGACTTGATATCCATTCTTCTCAAGCACTTTTTGGAATAGCTGGCTTAATTCTTTATCATCTTCTACAATCAATATTTGAAACACGTTTTCCTTCCTCCTTATTAAAACAGATACCTTGCCCATCCAAGCAGATGCTGTACCAAAAATATTTTTCTCTGACGTTTCTTTGTTAATTCGATTGGCTCTACATGATATGGATCACGATAGGTTCCATCTTCCAATACCTGGCGGGACACTCTTTCATATTCCATCATGCCCTCTTCCAACTGTTTATTAATATCTTTACTGCGAATTACAAGCATCAGTTCCGTATCCAGATATGCACTTCTCATGTCCATATTAAAGGAACCGATTACAGACAGATCATCGTCAATCAGAATACTTTTTCCGTGGTATGAATAACCGCCTTCATATTCCCAGATATTAATTCCTGTACTTAAGATTCTATTTCTGTTTTTCGCATAATCGGCAGCCCCAAATGGATTCCCATTATTCGCAACTGAATTTGTCATGATAGAAAAATCTGAAACGTTCTCTGCAATCTCCTCCCATGTATTATGCATCATATCATTACAGATAATATATGGCGTGTGGATCTTCACACGATTTTTTGCATTTTTCATCAATTCTCCCAACTGATACCACACTACTGGTTCTTTGGAACCTGTGTGAATAGGATTTGACACTAATGCAATCTTTTCTGTCTCAAAAGTTTCGTCCGTGTAATCGGTATCGCAGATTCTTTCCTTATTCTCTTCAAAATATTTCTGATAGCCGTTCTGCAGCTCTAAAACTGCGTTCTTTACAGATTTTCTATTTGCCAGTTTTTTATTGTCATGAAAATAATCACTGTCTTCTTGTTCCCATATCGTTTCAAAATACTCTAACAACTGGTTAACTGAATTTTCTTTCTCAGGTTCATCGCAAACCACTAACACGTCTCTGTCATAGTTCTTATGTCCCGGAAAATCACCCAGGAAATAATTGTATGTATTTCTTCCCCCAAGAATATATCTCTTTCCATCTGCAATCAAATATTTATCATGCATTCTACCCATCATTTTCCACGGTTTCAACGGATTGGCCTTATTATACAGTTTAATTTCAACATTCTCATGGGAAGATAATCCATAGAAATACGGATTTCCTTCCATATCAATCCAGCTCTCCATTCCATCTACTAACAGACGAATATGTACACCTCTGTCTGCCGCATCATGCAGTGCTCCTAAGATCAATTTTCCACTTTCATCGGATTGAAATGCAAAAGTAGAAAGAATAATTTCCTTTTTTGCATTCTTGATCAAACGCACTCTTTGTAAAAGCGCTTCTGGATTCTTTTCTATGATTACTGCCCGTTCTGTATTTTCACTGCATTCGTTCCATGACCCATTTTTTGTTTCTTTTTTGGTTGTATTGGACACTTCCGGCTGCTTTTTATATGCAACGCAGATTCCGAGCAATTCATAAAAAACCACACATAAAAAAATTGACAGTATAACAAAAACAATTTTAAATATCTTACGTTTTCCCATCGCACATCACCTGACTTTTTTCATCTTATGTCTATACAATACAAAGTCAGCCTCAATTTAAGGTCAGGTAGAATAAGTTTCGCAAAAACAAAAAAGACATGGTTTGCAGATCTCTGGTAGAATGAAGTCGCGACACACCATTCGAAAGGAGACAGCAAACCATGTCCGAGAA
>NZ_JBQHTM010000096.1:0-3703 GCF_052065695.1 Intestinimonas sp. HCP28S3_D6 | reverse complement strand
AGATAAATAATGGCTATTTTGCACTGAAATCACCTTAACCAAGCGCAAATGGCGGCTAATACATTGAGTAGAAACAGGATAAAGGCTTTTATTCAGAGGTTCCCTAGTTTTAGGGTCAAACAGCTTGATGAAACTGATAGGCTTATCAAAGGGCGGCTTCGTCAGCTCGGCCACATTCTCCATATACCCGTTCAGCTCGATATGGTGGATGATCTTATGGACAAAGGCGATCTGCTTCTGGTTCAGGGACTGGTCATTGATAAAGGCAGAAAACGCCTGCATGGCTGCCTCGTGATCCAGCTTGGCGATCCTGCGGATGAGCAGGCCGAAGGGAGTATCCCCGAACTCCCGGGCATAGTCCTCCTTGCTGCCCAGTTCACTGGTCAGCACCCGCTCCAGCTCCTGATAGTCGCCCATAGCCAGCGGGATGTTATGGGTCAGCTTGTAAATGGCCAGCGTGTCGCCATGCTCGTTGACATAGCGGTTGACCTTGGCCCGGTAGTCCTCAAAATCATAGGCGGCGTCCAACTGCACACCCTCCTGGCTGTCGATCACCGGGTCTGTCAGCTTGGTGACGATCTGCCGCTGTGTACCGCCGCCCTCATCCAAGAAGTGGATCAGCTCCCGCAGCTCTTTCCGCATCCGCTCAAACAGCAAGATATCGTTAGCATCCCAGAAGGCGTCCGTCTGGATCTCCTGGAGCAGCGGCAGCTTTGCCTTGACCTGGGGGATGCTGGCCTTGCGCTCCAGCAGCGCAGTGGTGTCGCACAGTTGCTTCCTGGCGTACTTGAACGCGGGCATCTGCCCGACATGGGCCAGCATTAAGCCATACATGAAGTTGTCAAACCGTTTTGCGAACTCGTCCGGCTCCTCCGCCTGTACCAAGGGGGCAATCTGCGTGAGCAGTTCGCTCTTGTCTCCCTCGCTGATGGTGGCAAACGCCTCCGGCTTCTGATACTTGCCCACGAACTGCCGCCGCAGCTTGACCGCGATCAGGTCAGAATTGAGGGCCACTACCTGCCGATGGCAGGTATCCACCAGTTCCCCCCGCCATACCTGATAGTCCTCGCCGGCAAAGGCACTCTCCTGCAACGCCATGGCCAGCCGGACCTGTTTCCCAAAGAGATTCTCCGATAGCGTTTTTGTTTCTCTGGCCTCATAGCCCTCTTTGTGCTGCCGGAAAAATTCAAAGTTGCCGCAGTAGTCAAATATCAGAAACCGGCGCTTGTCGGTATAGGCCCCGTCCACCTGATCCACGCAGGGCAACCCCTGACACAGCCGGGTACCCCGGCCGATCATCTGCCAGAACTTCGCCTTGGAACTCACCTTTTTGAAGAACACCAGATTGACACACTCCGGCACGTCGATGCCGGTATCCATCATATCCACCGAAACGGCGATATGCGGCTCTTTTTCCGGCTGTTTGAAGTCGTCAATGATGGTCTGTGCATAGGAGTCGTCGCAGATGACCCGCTGGGCAAAGGTGCCGTGGTACTGGGGATAGAGCTTGTTGAACCGCTCCAGAATAAACTCCGCGTGGCGCTTGTTCTGGGCAAAGAGGATGGTTTTCCCCAGCCGGTCGCCGCCCGACACTTTCACACCCCGCTCCATCAGGTCTTGTAGCACGATGTCCACCGTCGTTTCGTTGAACACAAACTGATTGAGCGCCGCCGAGGGGATGAAGTCCGGCATTGTGCCGTCCTCCACAAAATCCTCCTCATATCGCTCCTTGTCCTCGTCGGACAGGTCGTCATAGGTGATACCCTCGTCTAAAAACTTGGTCTTGACCTCATAGTTATAGTACGGCACCAGCACATGGTCCTGATACACCGCCGTCTCATAGTCATAGGCATAGGTAGGAACCCCATGCTCCATCTCGAAAAAGTCGTAGGTGTTGCGGTCCACATCGGTCTTGGGCGTGGCGGTCAGGCCCACCATGACCGCGTCAAAATATTCAAAAATCGCCCGATATTTTTTGAAAATGCTCCGGTGGCTCTCGTCAATGATGATCAGATCAAAGTGCGCCGGGGTGAAGAGCTGCCGCCCGTCTTTGGATTTGGTGTCGTCAATGGCGTTGAGGATGGTGGGATAGGTGGAGAACACGATGCGGGCGTTCCGGTCGTCCTTGTTGGAACAGAGGTTGCACAGGGACATATGGGGCAGATAGTTCTTGAAATCGTCCTTGGCCTGCTTGACCAGCGCGGTGCGGTCGGCCAGAAACAGAATATTGGTCACCCATCTGCCCCGGCTGAGCACATCGGTCAGGCTGGAGGCCGTTCTGGTCTTGCCGGTGCCGGTGGCCATGACCAACAAATGCTTGCGGAATCCCTGGGTGAGCTGCCCGCACACCGCCCGGATGGCCTCTTTCTGGTAATAGCGGTCGGTGATTTTGTCGTCGATGGCAACGCCCAGCAGCTCCAGCCGTTCCGCCCGGCGGTTCATCAGCTTTTGCAGGTCGTCTTTGCTGAATACGCCGCTGACCTTCCGCTGGGGGCCGCTCTGGTCGTCCCAGAAATAGGTGTCAAAGCCGTTGGTGGTGAACATCATGGGGCGGCGGCCAAATTTCCGCTCCAGGCAGTCCGCATACAGCACCGCCTGTTTCCGCCCGGTGTTGGGGTCCTTGCTGGAATGCTTGGCCTCCACCACCGCCAGGGGCAGGCCGTCTTTGCCGAAGAGCACATAGTCACAGTAGCCCGGCTGTCCGGGCACGCCGGCCATGCCCTCCACCGGGTACTCCTCCTGCACATCGGCGTCAGGGCCGTCGAACTTCCAGCACATCTGCTTCATGTCCACGTCAATGAACCGCTTGCGGGTCTCAAATTCGGAGAGGTCCTCCGGCTGGAAAGTGCGCTCTTTCTGGTGCTTGTCCTTTCCGGCGGTGAACTGGGCGGACATCTGCGCAATCTGCTGGCGCAGGGCTTCGATCTCTGCCGCTTTTTCCTCCAGCAAGCTCTCCTGTTCCTTGATTTTGCGGGTGTCCACCGCTACCGGCTCGGTGGGGATCAGGTTTTCGTCAAAGGTGCGCTCCACATAGTCCGCCCCATAGCAGTAATCGATCCACTCCACGAACTCGAACAGTCCCCGCAGGGCGGCCAGGGCGTCGCCGGGCTGCACGCTTCGCTCGGTATGTACCGCCAGATTGCCCAGCTTGATGATAAACTGGAACTTGCCCCATGTGTTGGTGTCCACGGCAAAGCGGAAAGACGGCTCATGCACCAGAGATTGCAGATTGTCTTTATAGGGCAGTTTCATGGACTCGTCCGCCGCATAGACCCACTTCACCGCCAGCTCCAGCGCCTTGCGACAGCCCACCGCGCACATGGCCGGGGCGGAGGCGTAGATTTTCTCGGCTTCCATGCAGGCCGGGGCAAAGAGGGCGTAGTCGGGTTTGGCTATGAGAAAGGAGAAATTCGGCATGAAATCACCTCTTACTCTTCTTAATTTTGCAAACTTTGTATTAGTCTAGAAAAATTCTGCATTATCGGAAAGTGATTGTCCAAAACATAAAACTGCCGATCTTGCCCATCCTTCAAGAAGAATACTTGTTTATCCCGTATCGAACTATTCAGGCTTTCTCTATGTAAGCATACGAAATAGACAATATGAAATGACCCCTTCGCTTGTAAAGCGTGGATTTACCTGTCATACTTAAAGTGCAAACAAAAAGCACACAGGAATTACCACATACAAGAGGAGGAGTCAT
>NZ_JBQHTM010000095.1:0-3919 GCF_052065695.1 Intestinimonas sp. HCP28S3_D6 | reverse complement strand
TAAATGTTTCCTGTTTCTTCATCCCCATACACCACCATTGCGTTGATAGTGTTATTATCCCACATCCGGAGCCTTTATGGTAGTGCGGATTAAATCAGAGATTCCTTAGAAGCCCGATACTGTTCCAGCTCCCCATGCTCTTTCGCATACACAGCAGAGTGAGGGTAAATGGCGGCTTTCCGCAGCTCCGCCTGGGCCTTGCAAGCATCATCGGCCCGGTTCTCAATGCTGTCCCGGATCATATCCATGTGGCCGGTCTCCAGTTTCTCAAAGTAACGGTACACATCGGCCAGCGGCGTGGGCGAATCCAGCAGGGCCTGGGCCTGGGTAGCGGTCAGCTCCAGTTCCTCCATCGCCATCACGATGTCCTCCCGAACAGTGTACTCATAGGCATGGTTCAGGACTTCTGCCGGAGGCTGGCTTTTCAGCCAGTCCCGGTATTTGTCCTGTTCAGCGGCCATCTTCTCATAAAGGGCCGTATTCAGATCGTTGGTATTCATGTTATCGCACCTCCTCATGTTGTTTCGGTTTCTTTTCAGGGCTGCGGGGTGGCACCGGACGCTTCAAGCTGTCCAGCACCGAAGGCCGCGCACTCTTGGCAACCACAGTTTCCGGCTGGGCGTGGCCCTTGCCGTCAATGTTCAGCAGCGTGTCCAGTTCCACCAGACGAGCGGACTTGACTCGCAGATCATCCTCAAAGGGAAACGGCTTTCCGATCTCCTCTTTGGCTGCGGCCTGCTGCTGGTAGAGGTTGTCCAGCTGGTTTTTCACGGCTTCCAAACGCTGAGGCATCTGAGCCAGTGCATTGTCGATACGGGTGAGGTTTCCGCGCGGGTCTGTGCCAAGGCTTGCCCGGTGGGTCATCTGGCCTTTCAACAGGAGCGTATATTCCTGTTTCCAAGCGGAAAACTCCACGGACATAGTAAAGCCCCGGTAACTGCCGATCTGCACCGGTTCGGAGCCTTTGACCTCCTTACAGGCGTCCAGCAGGGCTGCACCGGCGTTTTCTTTGTCGGTCAGCACATCGCCCCGGATCTCCATCCCAGCAAAGCCATCCTCCGGGTGAGGATGAGCGGCCAGGGTCTCCAGGTCGGCTTCAAAGCCTTTGATAAATCCCTTGTTGGTTTCGATTTCCTGGGGGAAGTATTTAAGCAACTGATCCTCCAGGCGGTACTGCTTGCTCTGGTGGTCGGCTTTCATCAGCTTCAGACGCGCAACCTCCACATCCAAATCCATGCGCTCCTTGATACGGGGGTCTCCGGCGCACAGGGCCTTGATTTCGGCAAAGGACAGCGCCGTCTCGTCCACATCATCGCAGGAGCGGACCGGCGATTTAGAGGTCATAATCTGCGAAATGAATTTTTGCTTGTTTTCAACCGTCTGCCAGAGATAAGCGTCAAAAGTTCCCTCGGTGACATAACGGTACACATGGACAAGAGGGTTCTGGTTGCCCTGGCGCTCGATAGCCTCGTCATCCTTGACCTTAAAAGGGTGGTTCTTGAAAGGGTGCAGCTCAGAGAGAGGAATTTCCATTACTCGTTCCCGCTGGGCATCGGCTCGACTTTCCTCGGTGGAAAACAGATCATCTACCGAAGCCAGCTCTACTTTTTTCGCGCTGCTTTTCAAGTTTCATCACCTCCTGGGTCAGATTCTTGTAACCCTCGGCCACTTTGCCCTTGGGGTCATGGGCAAAAATACTCTTGCCCTCGGCACTGATTTCCTTTGCTCGGACAGAATGGGGAATCTCAGTTCCGAACACTTTGATTTTGCTGCCGTAGGTTTCTCGCAGCAGAGCCGCAATCTCCTTGGCAAAGTTGGTGC
The DNA here is from genome assembly GCF_052065695.1 of Intestinimonas sp. HCP28S3_D6. Classification (NCBI taxonomy): domain Bacteria; kingdom Bacillati; phylum Bacillota; class Clostridia; order Eubacteriales; genus Intestinimonas; species Intestinimonas sp. HCP28S3_D6. Next base: position 2,098 of record NZ_JBQHTM010000095.1, on the reverse strand, counting down.
GGTTGTCCACCATCGTCAGCAGGATACCGTCGATCTGGAGCTTGGGGTTGATCTGCCGTTTCACCTTATTGACCGTCTGGAGCAGCTGTTCCAGGCCCTTGGCGGGCAGATACTCCGCCTGGACGGGGATTATGACCCTGTTGGCAGCCGCCAACGCATTGACCGTAAGCATCCCCAGGGAGGGCTGACAGTCAATCAGGATATGGGAATACTGTCCCTTGAGCGTGTCCAGGTATTGCCGCAAGATGGTCTCACGACTCATGGCATTCACCAGGGAGACCTCCATGCCGGAGAGCTGGATGTCGGCAGGCATCAGGTCAACGCCTTCCGGGTGGTGCAGGATGCCCTCGCCGGGGCGCATCGGCTCGTCCATCAGGATACGGCCCATTGCGTCGGACAGAGTAAAGGGCAGCTTGTCCGGCTGGGGATGGCCCAGGCTGATGGTCAGGCTGCCCTGCGGGTCTCCGTCGATCAGCAGAACTTTCTTCCCCGCCTGCGCCAGCCCGATACCCAGATTTGCGCAGGTGGTTGTCTTGCCAACGCCGCCTTTCTGGTTGGCGATGGCGATAATTTGTGTGTTCATTTCAGTTTCCTCCTGTGTCTTGAACAGAAGATGGAATGTAAAGAGGGTAAACTACCCCCTTGGGTTTTCTTAAAATCAAGAACATTTCGGCATCCTTTTGATTTAGGATTCATTTATCACGGTTCTGTACCGGACACTCCCATTGCCTGCGACGCTTTTAACGCTCGGACTGTGGCTGAGTGTAAGTTTTCCCCCTATCCCTGGATCGTGGCCTCAAGTTATCAAGCTCTTTACCGGCGATAGGGAAGTCGCTCGACCCGTAGGTGTCATGGCGTATCACCGGAGTGGCTCTCCGAGGGACGGTTGTACCTGATGTTCTTCTGAATTTTCAAGGTCCATGAGATGTAACTCTCACTTGTAGGCCACGGCAGAGGCCGTTTGTTGCGCAAAAAATAAAAAAAGGAGCAGAAAATTTTTCTGCTCCCTGTTGTGATAAGGTATAACAACCTTTTATTGTGTGTAGCCACGCTTTTTACTCCAATTTCTAATCAACAGCAAAATCGTGTTGTGCATCTGTTCACTATTGTAATGCGAGGGGAAATACGGCTTGATTTCTTCTTCTTCAACAATCATCGGCTCTCTCTGGTTTGGTTTCTTTTCCGATAAGATACAAACCAAGTAATCTTCTGTAAAGTCTGATTCACTGGCCTTTTCTCGGATGGCTTTTGCCTGAGAAATAGATGGGGTTGCTTTTAGTGCTACCATCACCTTATATAGTAGCTTCTGTTGCTTCTTGTCCAAGTAGGAAATAGATACTGCTGGATTCAATGCCATTTTTCGATTATCAACCATTTCAAGAATTTCTGGTATCAATTCAGTAAGACGGATATAGCGAGAAATTTGGTTGCGACTTTGACCGACTTGTTCAGCAATTAACTCTCTGGATTCTTTTCCGACACACTTCCGCCCAAGTTGGGCGGAAGTAAATCCTTTACGCCCCTGATGGCTCATTGCTACCAACTTCATTTTGTATGCAAAGGCTCTTTCACTTGGGAGAATCGTCTCACGCTGAAGGTTTGCATCTACCATGTTTACAACTGCCTCATCATCCGTCATAGACCGGACTAAAACAGGCATCTCAGAGTAACCCAATAGTTCACAAGCCGCTTTGCGTCGATGACCAGAAATTAGTTCATAACAATCCTCACCAATCTGGCGAGCCACCGCTGGATGAATTACACCGTGAATTTCAATGCTCTCAACAAGACACCGAAATTCCTCATCGTCTCGTACCTGAAAGGGATGATTCTTAAATGGCTTCAGTTGTTCCAAGGGAATGTTTTTTACTGCTTGCCTCTGATCGTCTCGTCTCATAATGGCCTCCTTTACTGAAAGCTGAATTCGTCCAAAATTACGGAACTGACTGCTGTGAAAATAGCAGCGAGCATGGACAAAATGTATTTTTGGTCGATTGTAAAATGAAGTTGGACACCTAAGAAAAAATCCATAGTGATTTTCCCCACATGGTAGAATGAAGTTTGCACACAACTTCTTCCAAGGGAGGGCAATCACTAT
>NZ_JBQHTM010000094.1:0-4160 GCF_052065695.1 Intestinimonas sp. HCP28S3_D6 | reverse complement strand
CGTAAATGTTTCCTGTTTCTTCATCCCCATACACCACCATTGCGTTGATAGTGTTATTATCCCACATCCGGAGCCTTTATGGTAGTGCGGATTAAATCAGAGATTCCCAAGAGCTTCTTCGTCAGGATGATATTTAAGATATGCTCTCCTTTCTCTGTTCAGCAGCTCCTTCCACATAGAGGACCCGTTCCCGCAGGAAGCTGCGCAGTTCTGGGAGCGTTCCCTCCAGCAGATCATTCTTCTGGAGGAACAGCACCTTTTTGCAGCAGACAATCAGAAGCACAGAATCCGTTTCTATGACCTGCTTGAAATCACGGTAAGGATACGCAACCTCCTCTGCCGATTTAATTTTAGAAGCATCCTTCCAGCCCAGAGAGAACTTTTCTTCTGAAAAGATGACGCGCACAAGTTCCAGTCCCTTTACTGTATTTCTTTTCCGAAGCAGCTTTCGCGCCGCCCGGTCATAGGGGTCCTGCCGCTTGCGAACGAGCAGGGAGGCCAGCGCAACAATCAAATATTGGGCGGCCAGATATATCAGGATCGCCATCTCATCGGGATCGCCCAGCACTGCCATAAGGAAGAAGACTCCGGCCAACAGGCTCAGGACACCCAGCGTTTTAGGCAAATACCGCCAGAGATCTACTACGCCGATACCAAGACATACCCCACCTATGATGGTTAACAAGGGCGAGTCTGGGGTGAGAAAAGCTGCTGGGAGCATCACCATTGCTACGATCCAGTTGACCAGCCCTTGAACCTGCCCCTGCCGGCGCCGTTTGGTCCTGGCGGTAGGAGCCTTGTTCCATCTGTTTATCCGATCTGTCAATGCCCACAACTTGGGATATTTTCGCCGGGAAAACAGTTCCATCCATTGCTCTAACGCCGAACTCACCTCGGGAAGCAGGGCGTCAACGTCCGGTGCTGTGACTTGAAATACAAAGTTTTGTTCCATCAGTTTACCCCATTTCTTTTCTAAACAGAGGATTTATTGATAAGCAATATCTTCTTTTCCTGCTGGCCGGACTGTATATTCCTTTATGGACATCCATTTGGCCAGATTGGTACGGTGGGGAGTCAATGCCCGCAAAGGCCACCAGCGCTTTCTTGGAATGAAAACGGCGCACATCGCCAATTTCAGCCATGAGTTGAGGGCCGAGTGTGGGGCCAACACCAAACATCCCCATCACTATAGGATACTCCGGTAGAGAAGCTGCTAGGGACTGCATCTCCTGCTTGAGAGCAGCTAATGCGGCGGAAGTTGTCTGGAGTTGGGAAATGGCCTGTTCTACCAAAAGTTTTGCCGTATCCGTTTTCGGCATGACACCGAAGTGTCCACAGGCGGAGGCATAAATGTCCAGCGCCTTATCCTTGCTGAAATTGTAACCGTGTTTTCTGCACCACTTCTGGTATTTGGCGGTAAATGCTTTCTCAGACAAGCCACAGACGCACTCGCAATGCCAAAAAGCAGCTACAAAGTCCACCCACTTCTCGCTGCCATCGGCGCGGGGCGGACTGGTAAACAGGCGATTTGCGTCTGGGAAAGCGGTGTCCAGTAGGGAGATTAGGTTGTTCTTCAGCATAGTCTGTACTTTGGAATACTGCTGGTACTGCCGGTAGCAGCTTTTCAGCATGAGCCGGGTATTCTCCTCAGGGACATATCTCGGCAGGGTGAGCCAGTGGTCAAGGCCGTAGTTGGCCAGCTTCACGGCATCCTTCTTGTCGGTTTTGGCCCGCCTTAAACTGTTGTTTCCATAGTCATGCACCAGCATTGCGTTGACTACCGAGACATAAAGCCCCGCGCCGTGGAGCAGCCAGGCCACCGGCGCATGGTAATTACCCGTGGATTCCATCACCACACGGGTCTCACCGTCCAAGCTTTTGAGCAGCCCTGCCAGCTCGCTCAGTTCATTGGCGGTGTGAAGCACTTCAAAGGGTGAGATCACCACCTCCCCGAAGGGCCGCATGACAGCAATCATGCTTTTCCCTTTGGAGACATCGATGCCAACGCAGTTCATTTACATTCCTCCAATACAAAGAATCTGCAACCGGAATCCATCTTTTCTCGCTGCCGATTCAATCTATTGTGTGACACGAACTCCCCGGCATCCGGTGGCTCAACCTGCTTAAATCGAACGCTGCAACAAGAGGATGGCTGACAGTCTTTCTGTCGGACTTGTTAGCCCAAGTGAGGTATCGTCAGCCAGTTGCTCCTCTTATTGTAGCTTAGGCACGAGATGGAAAGAAAGCCGGACTGGCTGCCCGGCTTTCCTGTCCAAATTTATTGTAATAGTTAGGATAATCTGGACTTTCTGGCTCCATAAACTCACCGTTCCGAATCGTCTGGTGAAGCGCAGGCAGGTTATAGAAGTCAAAGTGAAAAAAGAATTCCTCTCCAGCCGCATCCTCGGTTAGACAGAACTCTGCGGCATCGGGATCATCCCATCCATCCGCACAGTGATAAACGCACCACCAGTAGTTCCAATCTTGAATATGCAGATATTTTTCAGACTTCAATCCTATCACTCATATCCTTAATAATTCTTAGTTTCAAGAAAAAGCAGGTGACTGATGCTAAAGATCAGCCGCCTATTCCCCGGTAACAGTACCACTCATATCCCCAATAGATTATATCCAGAACGATACTCTACCAATTGTCCATTTCTATCAATTAACAAGAGAGTATATGGATAATCTCCGTTTTTTATTTTATCAAGCAATTGATTATATGAATACTCAATCTCTGAATCAAAATCTGCAAATGCAAATTGATATGGCAGCGTTTGAAATAGGTTATACATATTTTCTCGCAGATATTGAAGTACAGCTTCAGGAGTATCAGAAGCAGAGATTTTTTGCATAGAATTATAGTCCAAATTCACATTTACCGTTATGCCAGATTGCAAAGATCCTATAGACGCAGTACAATGCTCTCCAGCAATACAAAATGAAAATCTGTTGTAAATTTCTCCTACCAACATTTGCTCTATAGCCTTATCAATAGAATAAATCTCTGCTCCTTGATCCGTCTCACTATTATAAAAATATGCAGACTCAAAGTGTGGCTGATAATTTGTAGACACAAATTTGAGCGAATTTAACAAAAAAAGCTTAAGGTTACTCATAGAGCAACATCCAAATATCTCTCGTGATACACATATCCCTAAATCAATGGACAGAATCAGGATAAAACTGATAATTTGCTTTGTCAACTTTTTCATTACAATATAGCTCCTCATAGTATTTTAGGTACTACATGAATCACGGCCATGATTTCATATGAGAAAAGTATAAAACTCAATTCTTACTTTTACTTTCTACCATATCAAATTCTTAATAATTCTTACTTTTCGGTGCAATAAGAAAAAGCAAACGGTTGGTCTCTGATGCCAGCCGCCGGCCTCCTATCAATAGCCACGCTATTTGTGCTTTTTCGAAAAATACTTATATGCACAATAAAGGATTACAAAGAAGATTCCTCCATAAATAATTTTATACAGCAAAAAGACAGAGTTATAGTCATGAGTTATGTTATAAAGTATAAAGTTACTCGAAAGATATAGAATGATAATTAAAATAAATAATAATTTTTCACGCATTTTTCACTACCATATACCTCTTCATATTGTTTTTGGTACTGCTATAACCTTGGGTAAGGACAGTATAGAACCTAATTCTTACATTCCACCATATCAATTTCTTAATAATTCTTACTTTTCAAGACAATAGAGAAAAACCAGCGGCTGATCTCTGGTATCAACCACTGATTTCCTATCACTAATAATTCTTAACTGCTCATACATCTTTACCAAACTCAGGCGATTCAGTTTGAGGAAGCGAAATCTGAATGGAAAAGCGTGTGACATTCTGTTCTATATCCACTGATCCGCCATTCCGTTCCACCAGTGTCTTGACGGTCATCAGACCGATTTTATGGCTTGCGACATCCGCCGAGTGCTTTCTCTTGTGGTTTTCAATCGTAACATAAATCCATCCCTGTTTATTCTTTATTGTAATTATAATCGACACCTGTGGATCTGCGTATTTCCGCAGATTAGGGAATCTCTGATTTAATCCGCACTACCATAAAGGCTCCGGATGTGGGATAATAACACTATCAACGCAATGGTGGTGTATGGGGATGAAGAAACAGGAAACATTTA
>NZ_JBQHTM010000093.1:0-4210 GCF_052065695.1 Intestinimonas sp. HCP28S3_D6 | reverse complement strand
TGTTATTTTTGTAGAAAAGGCGGCAGCAGCTTGCGCCGCTCCCGCCTTAAAATATTTTTGCTCTATTTTGCACCACAATTTAGCGTTTACACAAAATTTGGGATTGACCCTGGTTTTCGCCATATTCCGGTGAAGCTGGTCATGCCCTAATTCATGTGCGCACACGATGCGCAGCATATTTTCATCCAGACTGTTATTCAGGAAAATAAAGCGATTTCGCTTAATCACCCGGTACATTCCCTTCAGGGAACCAAAATTTTCGCAAAGCATGACATTGATACCAAGCTGCCTTGCAATTTCAAAAGGGTCTCTGGAACCGCAGCGTTTTACCAGTTTCTCACCGACCCGTGAAAGCTGTTCCGCATTCATCATACCACCTCCAGTTTACAGTATAGCGAAAAGTGTGTACGATAAATATCACTGATCGGATTTTTTACGCCTCGTTTTCGGGGCGTATTTTTTATTGTTCTCTTTGGCAATCCAGTAGGCATCGGTCAGAGCTTTATAAGCTCCTTCGATGGCATCTTCGCTTAATTCGCCGCCAGCGAACATACCGGTCACTTCGCTGACCAGTTCTTCAATATCTTTCGCTGCTTTTGCGCCGCCTTTTTCATGAGCTTCTACGACATAGGTGCCGCTGCTTCCCAGCAGGTACTCAGTAGTAGTATTCAGCGCATCCGCAATCTTCTGGATCGTGACCATATTGGATGGTTTGCGGCTGCCAAGCTCATAATTCTGAATTGTGCGGGCGGTTACACCGGCCTTCTCTGCAAGTTCTACCTGAGTTAAATTGGCTTCTGTTCTTTTTTCTTTCAACCTTTCTTTGAAGACCATAGGAATACCTCTTTCTTTTTTGATGACGAACACGAACACTTTTTCATAAAAACCTATTGACACGAAAAACTGTGCTTGCTATAATGACGATGAAAACACGAAATACAATTCGTGTAATTATAGTATCACAAGAAATGCTGTGTGTCAATGCGTTCGTGAAAAGTTGTTCGTGCTTTCACGAACGGAGAGGAGGAATAAGGGATGCAAAGAGTGATTCTTCACTGTGATATGAATAATTTCTATGCCTCTGTTGAGTGTATGCTGAACCCGGAACTGAAGAACAAGCCGGTGGCAGTGTGTGGTTCTGTGGAGGAACGGCATGGCATCGTACTTGCGAAGAACTATGCGGCAAAGGCGTTTGGCGTTTCCACGGGAGAGGCAATCTGGCAGGCAAAACAGAAGTGCCAGGATCTTGTGATCGTGGAGCCGCATTATGAGCAATATATGAAGTTTTCAAAATTAGCCCGTGAGATATACGGTCGTTATACTGACCAGATTGAACCTTACGGGATGGACGAATGCTGGCTGGATGTGACCGGAAGCGGCTGCATGGGAACTGGATTTGAAATCGCAGATGAGATTCGCAGAACCGTTAAGTTTGAACTGGGCCTTACGATTTCCGCAGGAGTGAGCTTCAACAAGATTTTTGCCAAGCTTGGGTCGGATATGAAAAAGCCGGATGCGATTACCTGCATCGAAGCAGATTCATTCCGTGAGAAGATTTGGTGTCTTCCTGCCTCTGACTTGCTTGGAGTCGGCAGAGCGACCGAGAAGGTTCTGTCCGGTTATGGGATTCATACCATTGGAGAGATTGCTGCAACATCGGATGATTTCTTGAAGTGCCGCCTTGGAAAGAATGGACTGGCGATTAAGAAATATGCCAATGGGCTGGATGATTCGCCGGTTATGCTTTCCGATTATGTTTCTCCGGTAAAGAGCATCGGACACGGGATAACGACCATGCAGGATTTGGAGAATAACGCCGAAGTCTGGTGTGTCATGCTGGAGCTGGTGCAGGAGATTGGAACCAAGCTACGAACACATAAGAAGAAAGCGGGCGGAATAGCGATTTCCATCCGCAACAATGAGCTTTTCACGAAGGAGTGGCAGTGCCGGATTAGCATTCCGACACAAAGCCCCACCTATCTGGCGAAAACCGCATTTGCTCTGTTTGATAAGAATTATCAGTGGGAACACCCGATTCGTTCGGTGACAGTTCGGGCAATCAACCTGTTTGAAGAGGATTGTCCGATACAATACGACCTATTCACTGATGTGAAATCACTGGATCGCCAGGAACGCTTGGACGCAGCGATTGAGCAGATTCGATTCCGATTCGGGAAAGATGCGATTAAAAATGGGGTACTTTTTCAGAAAAGCAAGATGCCGACAGAGCGAAAAGTGGATTTGGTTATGCCGACAGGAATGATTGGTTAATACAGCACCGGCAGAATCTGGTGAGTTCTTTGCTAAAAGAAGTCAACACATTCGCCGGTTTACAGAGAAGGAGCGTAGAATATGTCGGAACAGAAATGTAGAAAAGTATATGTACCTGTGAATTTAGATGTGGATGCAGAGGGAAATATCCGTCCGCGTCTGATTCGGTGGATTGACGGACGGGTGTATGAGATCGACCGATTGAAGCATAAGTGTCGGGCTGCTTCCACGAAGGTAGGAGGCTGCGGAATCCGCTATACGGTCATGATCGGTGGGCATGAGAGCTTCCTGTACAACGAAGATGAAAAATGGTTCGTTGAAGCAAAGGAGCAGTGCCTATGATCCTTTCGCAGAAAAACATAGAGGAAATCGCTGTTGCAGTGATAAGAGATTTTCAAAAGTCCTTTTTCGGCAGCGAAGCAGATGATCCGACGAGATTCACGCTTCCGACACCCATTGACCAGTTTGCATCCGACTATCTGAACTTGAAAGTGTCATTTCAAAAGTTGTCCTCGGACGGAAGCATCTATGGTCTGACCGCGTATGTGGATACAGAATATCAGATAGAGGTTGATGGAAGTCAGAGGAGCATTTTCCTGAAAACCAATGATGTGGTTCTGGACAAGGGCTTTATTGAACCGGAGAATATTCGGAAACTCTGCGGAAAACGCAGATTTACGCTGGCGCATGAGTGCGCTCACCAGATACTGTTTCAGCTGGATTCCGATGACCGAAAGATAGCCTGCCATAAGAGACCGGAAGTGCGAGGAAATGGCTCGCGCGTCTTGAGAACGCAGGAAGATTGGAACGAATGGCAGGCCAATACGCTGGGAGCTGCCATTCTGATGCCTCAGTCAGAAGTGGATCGGGCGATGTGGTTCATCAACAGCAGAAAGCCTCTGACCTGTTATGGATGGCGTTTTTACGACAGTGACCAAGTGAAGATAGATACCTTCTGTGGTGTCTTTGGTGTTTCGAGATCAGCAGCAGCTATTCGATTGGAACAACTGGGCTATCTGAACCGGAAAAAGGATTATGAATATCGTGATCCATTGGAGGTGTGGCCATGAGCAGGAATATCAGAGTATCGGAACCATCTGCGGAAATGCAGATTAAAATCATCCGGGCAAAGGATGCGATTGCTTCGCAAAAGCCCAGGATTGTCAGGTGCCCTTATTGCCGACACAATTCAATCATCGTCTTTGAGGATACCAGAGGACATGTGCAGACCAAATGTAAGGCCTGCGGACGCGAGACCGTCTTCAATGTTTTGGAGATGAGAAGATTACGGAGATTGCAGCTCTACTATTCGTCTTTGAATGGTTGAGATGACAATAAATAACCCTATTAACACAATTTTATAAGTCATAGCTGTGCTGTGGAGCCGCTGACAGGCGAAGTCTTCCGAATGCCGCATGAGACAGAATTATGGGATACCCATGTTCTGTTTTATCGGCACAGGATTTTTCTTCACCGTCATGCGGCTCTTTTTTTGACCTTCCGTCGATCCGGTTCTGTACCGGCTGTGCGGAAGGAGAAGCGTATGTATTTTGACGCAAAAGAGTTTGGTAAGAGACTTCACGATGTTCGCACTTCCCGTGGCATTACACAGGAGGAACTGGCGGTTCGCCTGGGCCTGGCAAGCAAGCAGCATGTCAGCCGCATGGAGAACGGTGAACGCAGCTGCTCTATTGACTTGCTGATTGAACTGTCCTGCATCCTCCATGTCAGCACGGATTATCTTCTGATGGGCAGCGAGCCAAGCAAAGAGGAAGTCAAAAATGATCTTCTTAGTATTATTTCGGAGCTGTCTACGATTGCGAAAAAAATCTAAGGAACCTCTGAATAAAAGCCTTTATCCTGTTTCTACTCAATGTATTAGCCGCCATTTGCGCTTGGTTAAGGTGATTTCAGTGCAAAATAGCCATTATTTATCTGC
>NZ_JBQHTM010000092.1:0-5580 GCF_052065695.1 Intestinimonas sp. HCP28S3_D6 | reverse complement strand
TAGTGATTGCCCTCCCTTGGAAGAAGTTGTGTGCAAACTTCATTCTACCATGTGGGGAAAATCACTATGGATTTTTTCTTAGGTGTCCAACTTCATTTTACAATCGACCGTTATTTATTCTTATTCATTGAAAGATATTCTTCTACCGGTTATTCCAGCTGATGAGCAGGAGAAGATTTATGCCTATTTATCGAAGAAATGTATGGCAATTGACGGTATAATAGCAGAAAAGCAGAAGGCTCTTGCTACAATTACCCAGCACAAAAAATCCCTCATCTACGAATATGTAACAGGCAAAAAACGAGTAAAGGAGGTGCAGTGAGATGGCCATCAAAGCAGGGCAATTAAAGGAACGGGCAGATTATCAGGCATACATTCTGGAAATGCTGCGGAAGGAAAACGGCTATCAGGTCCGTCCCTCTACAGCTTACGATCCCGGCTACGGCATGGATGTGGAGCTGCTGTTCTCCTTTTTGCAAGCTACCCAGCCTGATGCATTGGCCCGACTGGAAAAACTCTATGGCGACAGGACCCGCCAGACCATCCTCAACTACATCAACAATGAGGTCAATAAGAAAAGCCGCAGCCTGCTGGATGTGCTGAAGCACGGTGTGGAGTTTGATAACGGGGTATCCCTGACCCTCATGTACCGCAAGCCCGCCACCACCTTCAACCAAAAAGCGGAGGCGCTGTATCAGCAGAATGTACTCTCGGTGATGGAGGAAGTCTGGCACAAAGAGGGTGAGCGCATTGACCTTGTAATCTTCCTCAACGGCATTGCCATTTTCACCTTTGAGCTGAAATGCAACACCAGCGGACAGAACTACGAGGATGCGATCCGTCAGTATAAGTTTGAGCGAGATTATAAGACCCGACTGCTGAAATTCAAGGCAGGCTGCCTGGCTCACTTTGCCATGGACTTGAACGAAGTCTATATGTGCACCAATCTGAAAGGAAAATCCTCCTTTTTCCTGCCGTTCAATAAGGGCTGTGGTATTGGTATTCACTCCGGCAAGGGCAACCCGCACAACGAAAACGGCATCAATGTTTCTTATATGTGGGAAGACATTCTCAAAAAAGACACAGTTCTGTATCTGATTGATAAAATCATTTTCCTGCAAAAGGAGACCAAGAAAGACCCGGATACCGGTAAGCGTGTGACTAAGGAAACGCTGATTTTCCCCCGGTATCACCAATTCAATGCCGTGCGCAAGCTGGTGGCAGATGTCGTAGAACACCACAGTGAGAAAAACTATCTCATTGAACACTCGGCAGGCAGCGGCAAAACCAATACCATTGCATGGCTGGCACACCGCCTCGCCTCTTTGCACGACAGGGAAAACAAAGTCATTTTTGATACGGTCTGCATTATCACTGACCGTATCGTGGTAGACCGTCAGCTTCAGAATGCCGTACTGTCACTGGAGCACAAGGCCGGTCTGATCAAGGTCATGGATGAAAAATGCACTTCCAAAGACCTGGCAGATGCCCTCAACGGCAACACCAAAATCATTGTAACTACAATCCACAAGTTCATGTACATTCAGGAACTGGTACAGGAGCTGAAAAGCAAGACTTTTGTCGTAATCATCGACGAGGCCCATTCCTCTACCGCCGGAACTGCCATGGAAGCGGTGACGTATGCTCTTTCAGAGAGCCGCAAACTGAGCGAGGCTACCCCTGTAGATGTGTCGGAAGAAGAAAAATCTATGGGCGATATTATCGAGGACGAAATTGCCCGTAGCGGAAAGCAGCCTAACGTTTCCATGATTGCCTTTACCGCAACACCGAAGCCGACCACTTTGCAGCTGTTCGGCTGTCTGAATGAAGAGGGAAAAAAGGTTGCCTTTGACCTGTATTCCATGAAGCAAGCAATTGAGGAAGGCTTCATTCTGGATGTACTGCAAAACTATGTGACTTATAAGACTTATTTTGAAATTAATAAGGCTATTGAGGACGACCCGGAACTGGAGACAATTGCCGCAAAGCGCAAGATTGCCAAGTATATTGAACTGCATGATACCAACATTGCTCAGAAAGTGGAGATCATTATTGAACACTTCAAAAACAGAATCATGCAGGAATTGGGTGGCAAAGCAAAAGCCATGGTCATTACGTCGTCACGGCAGGCAGCAGTCAAATACCGGAATGAGTTTGAGACCTATATTTCCAAGCATGGGTACACGGGTATTCGTGCACTGGTGGCGTTTTCAGGCAAGGTCTCTCTGGACGGCCACGAATACACCGAAGCGGTGATGAACGGCATTAAGGAAGAAGATTTGCCGGAAGTGTTTGACAGCAACAGCTATCAGGTGCTGTTGGTGGCGAATAAGTATCAAACCGGCTTTGACCAGCCAAAGCTATGCGCCATGTATGTGGACAAGCGGCTGCGGGGAGTCAATGCTGTGCAGACCCTTTCTCGCTTGAACCGTATTTGTGCGCCCTATGATAAGAAAACCTTTGTGCTGGATTTCAAAAATGAATATGAGGATATTCAAGCGTCCTTTGCCCCATTCTATACTGAGACAATTCTAAACGAGACGATCACCCCTTCGGATATCAGAACGGTGGAAGCTCAGGTGGATCAGTATAATTTCCTGGATATTGACGATATTGAGGAATTTAACGGATACCTGTATCAGGATAAACGAACCTCTAAAGAAAAGGCTCGGATGTGGGCTCTGCTGGATAAATCCCTGCAAATCATCAATCGCCACCCGGAACTGGAAAAGTTGGAAATTCGTGCAACTATCAAGCGTTTCTTGCGGTTTTACAGTTTCCTGATTCAGGCAACCTGCTTTGAAAGCGTGGATCTGCACAAGAAGTACAATTTCCTTTCATACCTGGTTAAGGAGATCGAAGTGGGCAGCGGTGGAAATGATTTTGACATTGCGGACAAAATCACTGCCTCTAATTTCCGTCAGAAAAAGACTGGGGAAAACACACACGAGATTGAATCCAAGCCGGAGGTTAGCTTGCCGACACCCAATGAGGTCTTTATGGATGAAGCCGTGAAAAAGAAGCTGTCCGAGATCATCGACGAGATCAATGCAGCGTATAACAAAAACTTCGATGTTGACGTAGCTTCTAAGTCTGCATTGCAAATGAGAGACATTCTGCTGAAGAATGGACATCTGAGGGACAGTGCACGGAATAACTCGCTGAAAGATTTCCGCTTTGCCTATTTTGACGCTGTACAGGATGCTCTGATTGCCGGGTATGAGCAAAACCAGGACTTCTTTGCCCTTCTGCTTGATAACGACGAAAAGAAGCGGGAACTGATGCAGGTGTTCCTGGAAGATGTGTATAGGAATTTGAGAACATAAAAAGCTTGACAGCTACATTCGAAATGTAAAACACGGTTGCGAGGTTGACAATATTTGATATAATAGAAAGTAAAGAAACGGTGCACACTGAATTGTACAATGACATATAATTTTGTAATCATAAGGGCAAGGAGGGAATTAGGATGTATTCGGCAATGCAAATAGCAAAATATACTATTAACAAATGTACAACCGAGGGGCATCCTATATCAAACTTACAATTGCAAAAAATTTTGTATTATATACAAAGAGAACTCTTGCAAAGTGGGATAGATGGATTTGAGGATGAAATTCAAGCATGGCAATTTGGCCCTGTAGTCCCTGAGGTTTATCGTCAATATTGTGGTTTTGGAGCAATTCCAATCCGAATGAAATATGATGTAGAAATCGGGCCAGAATATACGAACATTATTGATCCTATTATTGAACAGAAGCGCATATTGAATCCGTGGGACATGGTAACAGATACACACCAAGCTGGAAAAGCGTGGAGTTTAATCTATCGGGAAGGCTTAGGAAGTTACACAGTTATACCTAAAGATCTGATACGAACTGCGGGGTAAGGATATGTTCCCAGTGGATCAAGAAAAAAGAGAAAAACTAACAGACCTCTTATTCGAATTGTCCAAATCTCAAGAAATACTTGCAACACCAAAGGATAGAGCCGGTTACTTTAGAAAACTGGAAGAAATTTATTATAACTGTGATAAAGATAATTTCCGCCATTATTATTCAGATATATTTTCGACTCTATCTTTAATAAACGGAGATCCAACTATCGGAAGTTTGGATATATTAGCTCAAAATATTCAAACAATAAAAGATGGGTATACTCCTAAAAATAATGATGAAAATGGGCAATTAATTGATATTAGCAAAGAAATACTTAAATTATACGACCATACCAATCTTGATATTGCACGCATTAATTATACAACTACCATGGTTGGAGAAACCAAGTCGGAATTAGCAAAAACCAAAGTTCTTGTTGAAAAATTAGAGGCAAAAATCAAAGATGCGGAAGATCATTTGAAAAATGTTTCAGATCAGAATATAGAAGCAGTAACGGAAATGGCCAAAGACATTAAGAATAGTCAAAAAGATATGCAAAAGGACTATATCACTATTTTGGGTATTTTTGCCGCTATTATTTTGGCATTCACTGGTCAATTCGCTTTTTCTAGCTCTATTCTAGAGAATATAGGATCTTCTACAGCATACAGGCTGGTACTTATTGCTCTAATCATTGGATTGGTTTTTTTCAATCTCATTTGGGTCCTGATTGATTTTATTAGAGAAATTTGTGGAAAAGATATTAGTACGCAGCCCAAAAGGAAGTGGAACTGGTTTACAGTTATCAATATTATATTGGTACTTGGAATCATCATGACGTGCATTTCTTATAAATTTGACTGGTTTAAAAAAATTGAACCTAATGACGACACTAGTATTACTACTACTCAGACTGAATCA
Source organism: Intestinimonas sp. HCP28S3_D6 (assembly GCF_052065695.1). NCBI lineage: Bacteria > Bacillati > Bacillota > Clostridia > Eubacteriales > Intestinimonas > Intestinimonas sp. HCP28S3_D6. The sequence goes on along the minus strand of NZ_JBQHTM010000092.1, from coordinate 781 downwards.
ATAGAAATACAAGATACAGAACACATTTTGCCTTCTTCACCTGACAAATCTGAAATTGATCAATAAATCTTATATTGTATCTCTACATGAAACGGGCTAAGTTGCAATATAAAGCAAGGAGTTGGGGATTTTTTCTCCAACTCCTTGTGCTAATTCAATGATTGACTTCTAAATTTAAGATGTTCTAATTCACAACATCTTTTTAATGTGCAATTAGCGAACTTTCGAGAAGGATCTGTGCATAGGACAGTTGAACTTACAGGAAACCAATTTATCCATTTTGTTTTCTCCTTTGCTGTTTTGAAAAATTGAGGTGACTCCAAGAACAGCAACCAAGTTTTTTTCCTTACTGTTGTCCTGCGTCGCCCTGGGCAGCGATACGCAAGGCACACATAAGGAGCAAAAACTGCTTTTCGTGCGTCATGCACGAGGACGAAAATTAGAATCTGGTGTGCAGAAAAACCGCAGTATTAAGCCAAAAATCAAGTGGAAAGCGAAGGGATTACCGGATGTTTGGCAGGGACAGCACCAAGTCCTTGAAGTTCAGCAAGCGATAATCTACAGCTTAAAAATGCTAAAAAAGCCCGGAAATACGCTATTTTCCGGGCTTTTTCTATGCCTAAAATCACCTGATTCCGATGGTGAAATTTGAGGAAATTTGACTTCAAATTGATAATGTACAATAAATTGCGCAAATTGGAAAGAGCATAAAAGAAGACATAGCTTGCAGGCTCTGGTAGAATGAAGTCACGACACACCATTCTGAAAGGAGACAGCAAAC
>NZ_JBQHTM010000091.1:0-5711 GCF_052065695.1 Intestinimonas sp. HCP28S3_D6 | reverse complement strand
CCACCTAAAGGGTAGCGTTTATTTCAGGTGCTGACAATGGCTCTTTTTATTTGCCATTGGGGTGCTCACTTTTTGAGTACCATTTGCTACATTTTCATTTTACCGAAAACACGTCAGAGTCTCTGCTTACAAGCGGAAGAATTGTGTCGAGGCTGATTTCTCCGGTGAACTGTGCAATCTTCGTCAGCGTCCTCGAATAGTCGTTAAACATACTAATCGAACGTTGCCTAAAACTAATAAGAAACTTAAACTGTGTCACAGGAGAAAAAGAAGACGCCAGTTTCCATTTTTCAGGTGTTTCTATGTCCGGTATGCTTCTTAAATATATTTCCGGATTTGGAATATTGGGCGAAGCAAAGATAACATGAGGCTTATTCTTTCTCTCAACCAGTTTATCTATAACCTTATAGTAAAAAGGACCGCGGCTATCCACCTCAGACAGCTTGTGTGCCTCATCCACAAAAAGGTAGTGCAGTTCTAAATCGGGATTGCTTATCAATAGGTACAAAAGGCGCTCTGGTGTCAGTACAAATATGAAATTATGTTGTTCCTTCAAAACAAGAGCACCTGCGGAGGTAACAAGCCTGTAATTGTATTTCTTAAGATTTTCTTTGAGATCGTTGATTATTTTGCTTGTGACTTCGTTAATAAGTGCCTTGGTAGGAACAATCAATGCAAAATTTTTCTCTACACCAGACTCGACCTGCGATTTAAGAAACATCCTCATAATGAAGGATTTTCCCATTGATGTCGGACCAGAATAACTAAAATATTGATCAGTAAGATGGTCGTACACCTGCTTTTGAGCGCGGAGGAACTGAAACTCAGGCATAGCCGGAATCGTCAGCAGTTCCTTGGAGTATTCCGAATACATACGGTCAAGCACGGCTCCACTCTGGTAGTCTTTCGCTACAAGATTCCGTCCTTGGTAATTTCCTGTACTGGTTAAAACAGAACCAGCATAATAGCTTACGGCAGGGTCATCAGGATAAATGCTGCACAAAAGCGTGATGATTTCCTGTGCCCACATTTTGTGTTGGTCGCTGTTTGTCGAATGCGTTGATTTTGACAGCAAATCTGCAAATCGAAGGGCATCGATTTTATCCACGGGTCTTGATGTCTGATCAAATATGTTAAGCATCTTCGCAGCATAATTGTATAAGAGATTGTCGTGTATTTCTCTCAGATATTCATTGCTGTCAATATCTGCATATATGACATCACCGAGGTGGATGGTTGCAACTTTGTTATCGCTCATGGCATCACACCTCCCCGCATGGCTTTCTCCATAATGTCTGACTTATCCTTGTCAGCGTCATTCAATGGTAAGATATAAAAATAAAATGAATGTGTCCCAAGCCCACGACTGTTGATTTGCCGGGCAATGTATGCGGCATGATTCTTTATATCGGTATTCATCTTATGGTTTAACGCATTTTGGTATTGCATCGTCGAATAGCTGGCAGGGTTAAGCCCAAGAGTATATCCTATGAACACACCATAGGCTGTATCTCTAACGACACTAGAGCCCTTTTTCGGAAAAACAACTTCCTTGATTTGCCGTGCTGTTTCCGGATCAAAGTCTCTATCGAGACTTGACGGTTCTAAAAGCTGAAGCCGGTTTTTGTTTGTCTGCTCAATGTCCATTATGGCATCAAATGCCTGGTCAATGGCATCTCGCATATCACCTACTACACTGGATGAACCAAAAACAAGCTGATAATATGGCTGACCATATCCTCCGAGTGAAAGCAGGTGAATACCATCACATTTGCTGCTTTGGGTATTCGTTGTGGAAAACAACTCGACCTTGCTCATGATTTTGGGTGCATCCAGTATCTGTTCCAGGAACGCATACAGCAGGATTTCCCCCAGTGAATTCCCTGTGTTCTGCTGTCCGGGGCGTCCATTTTTTTGCATGACTGCCATAGCCTCAAGGCCAATGCTCTCCAAGTCATCATTTATCTTAAACTGCTCCAGCTTTGCTCTTGAGAACACATATCTCCCTACATTTTTTCGGATGAATGCTTGCAAATCATCCGAAACAAACTCATTATTCATGACATTGAGGTGAAAAAGGCGCAGTTGTTCTGGGTTAATCAATCCGAGAGATTCCGAATGGATAACCTCAGTGAAGATGTTGTCAAAATCACTGCCTTTTATTGTTTTATTCAGCATACAACTGCCTCCTTTTCACCTATTTGCGTTGACCGCCATGCAGGGCATTCTCTGTCACCACACCCACAGGAGTCTAATGCTGAGCGTAGTCCACGATTTTTGCGTCCTTATCAGTCTTCGGTTCGTATGTCAAATTGAAAACCATATCCGATAGCCACTTCTTAAAGGAAGGATTATCCTGAAACTGTTTGAATAGCTCCATGTTGTCCGCCATAATAGAGAACATGACCTGTTGCAAAGCACGTTCATTTTCTGTACGTGCTTCTTGTTCATCAGAATTTCTCATGGCGTTCTGATACTTCTTGTCCTTGGAGACCATTTCTGGAATAGCTAGAATCTGACGCTGCACGTTATCCGTATCATTCCAGTTGATGTTTCCAAACATGTCGTTGAAATCCATGATGATCTTAGAAAGCAAATCCATCTCCGGCTCAACAATGTGGCCAACTTTGCCTGCAGGTACGGGTGCAATCTCCGCATCTGCATCCTCCAGCTTAATTGCGATAGCCTCCTGTGCCTCATTACGATAGCTGCTCAGGTCAATGGTCTGAAGAATGCCTTCCGAAAAGTCCTCATCACGCGGCGAGGGCAGCTTTGGAATCAGCAGATTTAAGAAGATTGATAGCTTCTCCCAGTCAATATTTCCGTAAGGCAGGATTGCTCCGAGAAAGCCATATGTACGCACAAAGGACTTAGCGGCGCTCTTAAACTTAATCTGGTCATCTAGCTCCAGCTGCTTGTAAACAGCCGCACAGGCATCCAGAATTGGATCAAGCCGATCACGCTCCGCACCACCCAGGAATAGATCAACCAGCGTTTCAATATCGCTGTCATCGTAAACTTGATAGCTTTCCATCAGCGTTATAAGGTCATAGAGCTTATTCGGATCAGTCTCGCCAGAAAGAATCGTAGTCCTGTAGAATTTCTGGAAGGCGTCTTCAATGGTGGATGTTTTATTGGCAAAGTCCAGAACATAGACCTCATCCTTGCCGGGACAAGCTCTGTTGAGACGAGAAAGAGTCTGCACCGCAGCAATATCATAGAGCGGCTTGTCCACATACATCGTCTGCAGCAGCGGCTCATCAAATCCCGTCTGGAACATATCCGCCACAATCAAAATCCTATACGGTTCCTTCTTAAACTCCTTCGGAATCTTTGCATCTGGAAATCCGTTCATCGCAGCCGATGTAAGCGCAGGTTCCTGACCGTTATATTTATGCTCACCGGAAAAGGCCACAATTGTCTTATACGGACTATGCCTGTCTGCGAGACACTTGTTGATCGCATAGTAGTATTCGATACATCTCGGAATGCTGGCCGTAACCACCATTGCACGAGCCTTGCCGCCCAGCTTCTTCTTTGCAATAACCTGCTCGTGGAAATGCTCCACCATCATAGCAGCCTTCTTTGCGATAACGTCAGGATTGCCCTCGACGAAGGCACGCAGTTTTTTCTGCGCACGCTTCTTATCAAACATCGGATCATCCTCGACCGTCTTCATGAGCTTGTACCAGCTGTCAATGGTTGTATAGTTGCGGAGCACATCCAGAATGAAGCCTTCCTGAATGGCCTGCTTCATGGTGTAGACATGGAATGGGCGATGCTTGATTTCTCCGTCCTCTTCATAGGGAACACCAAACATCTCCTCGGTCTTATTCTTCGGTGTGGCTGTGAAGGCAAAGTAGCTGGCAGAAGAGACGAGCTTACGTCCCTCCATCATGGCATTGATTTTGTCTTCATTATCCGCTTCGTCGTCTGTAGCAAGGCCGGAAAGTGCCAGATTCATATTGGCAGAGTTGCGCCCGCTCTGGCCAGAATGCGCCTCGTCGATGATAATGGCAAACTTGTTATTTTTATGTTCCTGCCCGATCTCGGAGATAATGTACGGGAACTTTTCAATCGTAGATATAATGATGCGCTTGCCATCCTGTATGGCTTTGCGTAGATCGCCGGAATGTTCCGCCCAGACGACCGTATTCTTGACCTGCATGAACTGCTTGATTGTATTACGGATCTGCTTATCCAGAATACGGCGGTCGGTAACCACAAGAACAGAGTCAATCATCGGATGACCATCTTTCTCAAGACCGATCAGCTGATGTGCAAGCCACGCTATCGAGTTTGACTTTCCGCTTCCGGCGCTGTGCTGGATCAAATAACGCTTTCCAACACCATTTTCCTGCACATCTGCCAGCAATTTCTCCACGCAGTCGAGCTGATGGTAACGCGGCCAGATCTGCTTGACAGACTTCTTTTTAGTATCCTCGTCTACCTCTTCGACAACCTGTGCGTAGTTTTCAATAATGCGAGACAGCTTTCTCTTGGTAAGAATGTCCTTCCAGAGATAGTCCGTCATAAGGCCGTTCGGATTTGGCGGATTGCCTGCACCGTCGTTGTAACCCTTATTGAACGGCAGGAACCAGCTGTCTTTTCCGGCCAGTTTCGTGCAGAACTGAATCGTAGCGTCGTCCACAGCAAAATGAACCATACAACGCTTGAAAGAGAACAGGAGGTCATGGAAGTCCCGGTCTTCCTTATACTGGCGAACAGCATTTTCTGTGTTCTGCTTTGTGAGCTGGTTCTTCAGCTCCATCGTGATGACCGGAAGTCCGTTGATAAATAGACAAACATCCAGAGCCAACTTCCCGGCATCCTGCGAATAGCGTAGCTGCCTCGTCACGCTGAAGATATTCTTCTCATACATGATTCTGGCTTGCTGGTTATTCTCGGTCGGCGTCAGATAGAACATGATGAGGTCTGCCGGGTAGACCTTCACACCATTGCGAAGCACATCAATGATGCCACGCTTGGCGATTTCTCCAGACAACCGGTTCAGAAACTGGCGCTTTTTAGTGTCCGAAGTAAACACTCCCAGCTTATCCATTTCCTTCGGCTGCGTATCCTGCAGGAACCGGAACAGGCGTATTTCGTCGACTGCATATTCTTTATTATAGTCGGCGTTTATTCCTTCCTCATACCCGTTTTGTTCAATCAGCCATTTCACGATTAAGGATTCAAGGCCGTTTTCCTTTGTGTTGGTAAAAGCCATTGTTAATCCTCCTGTTCCTCGATTGCTACTTCATTCTCATCCGAATCATCTTCTGTTTGATCTGCCACATATTCGTATTCAGGAATCTCCACTGCCCTTACATCTAATTTTCCGGTTACAGCATCAGAAATAATTCGTGCTTTTAGTTCTTGAAGATTTTTTATGTTCTCACGCTCTATTTCAATAGCTTTATCGATCTGCGTAAGCCGCTGATCAATCTCGGCAAGAATAGCTTCCTGTTCTTCGATATCTGGTATCCCAAGAGTGAAATTTTTAATGTAATTGACAGATACTCTTTTCTGCCCCGCAGATCCCGTCATAACCTCTTCGCCAAGTTTTCTGAACGGCCTTGTCATCGTAATCATATACAGGTATTTAGGGAATCTCTGATTTAATCCGCACTACCATAAAGGCTCCGGATGTGGGATAATAACACTATCAACGCAATGGTGGTGTATGGGGATGAAGAAACAGGAAACATTTA
>NZ_JBQHTM010000090.1:0-6015 GCF_052065695.1 Intestinimonas sp. HCP28S3_D6 | reverse complement strand
AGGTGAGCATTTGGTACTTGGGAAAAACATTGCTCACGACATGAAATCTGGTGCTGAAGGTGCTCACTTTTTTGGGGCCCTTTTGCTCACATTTTCGTTTGACAAACACACATTCACATCAAGGTCTTGACCATTGAAGTCTATGGGAACAAGTCTGTATAAAGTCTTTGCTACCTATATAATGCAAGGCAATTTTACACTGCTGCTCCCTGCCACTGTCTCGACAGTTGAGACAGTGAAAGCCGCTCAACTTCTACACAATTCATTCGCTCTGAGCACGAATTTGCCATACACTCGCAGGGAGTTGAGTTGCCGGATTTCACCGTCTCGACCTGGTATCCGGTCATCATTTTATGTACGACTGCATTCCCGATTCATCACCATCAATGGAAAATGTAATTGCAGACAGACTCCTTCTCGACCAGCTTTTTAATAGGTTGAGAGAACTTGATCCGGATGCTGATACCATCATTCAGTGCTGGCTTAATGATTACAATATCTCAGATCGTGCAATCGCTGAAAAGATCGGTCGCCCGCAGCGTACCTTCGCTGATCAGATGAAGAAGATCCGCACGGAGCTCCGTAAAATTCGTGGCTATTAATCCTACATATCATATGTAGAAATTCATCCCTCTTGGCATCCACCAACCGATGTCCAGAGGGATTTTATATTTTTTCAAAATTTCTCCGCTCAAATCCACCACTCATCTCCAGTGGAAGATGTAAGGCACGAAACAACAAGCCTTAACCATCACAGAAACGGAGGTGAAGCACATGAAGAAGTCCTACTTTGATTCAGGCGGTAACGACACGGAGCTGATTGCAGTACTGAATGCAATCTCCCACGTATCCGCAAGAATGGCGAGAAACATGACAATCCTAGCACAGCAAAGACAATCAGAGAAAGGAGAACGTCGCTATGAGCAAAATGAGCGATATGGCTATGACCATCGAAGAGCTGCGCAGTGCAGCCGTTGCTATTAACGAAGCAGCCAACTGGTTAACACCAACCCACTCGTCCCAGGGAATGATCTCGTCCATGATTTCCAGAAATTCCTCCCGCTTCGTTTTCTTCTTGCGGAAGCTGTATTCGATATCCGTAAATGTTTCCTGTTTCTTCATCCCCATACACCACCATTGCGTTGATAGTGTTATTATCCCACATCCGGAGCCTTTATGGTAGTGCGGATTAAATCAGAGATTCCTTAGAATTCCTGCTCCCGGCCCCCGTCCCCAAGGAGAAGGCCATGGATGCAGCGGTGGAGCTGTATGGCTTCTGCCCCGATGTCATCGACCAGGGACCGGAAGACGCCACCGTGGGCGCTTTGGCTGATGTGCTGCGGCAGTCCACCGTCTGGTACTTCTGGTGGGATTGATGGGAGATTTTGACCATGAACGAATACCTGAAGCAATATATTGAACTCCAAAAGCAGTTTCGAGAGACAAAAGGAAATCCAGACAGTGTCCGCGCTCTCTATACCTTCAAGGAGAAACTGGAGCAGTCGGAAGACAAACAGGCCAAGGAGGTGCTGGTGGATGTGTATGATCTGCTGGACTTCAAGAAGGATGCCTACGAACTGCTCTGCCAAATCGGAAATCGTTCCGATAAAAAGACACTCAAGCGGCTGGGCACGCTGAAGGACTATGCGGAAAACTGGGGCAATCATTATGCCCTCCCCAAGCCCAAAACGCCGGAGGAAAAGCAGAAAGAGAAGGAGCGGCAGGCCCAGCTGGGCCTGCCCACCTTCCGGTATCACCCCAATCCGCTGGAAACCGGCGCTTTTGAGGAGTCCGCGGATGGCGTTGCCTGCGACTGCTGCGGCAAGACGACCCACATTTTCTATACAGGCCCCTTTTACGCTGTGGAGGATATTGAGTGTCTGTGCCCGGAGTGTATCTCCAGCGGCGAGGCGGCCCGGAAATATGACGGCAGCTTCCAGGACGATTGCTCCGTGGACGATGGCGTGGAGAACCCGGCCCAGTTGGACGAGCTCATCCACCGAACTCCCGGCTACTCCGGTTGGCAGCAGGAATACTGGCGCGCCCACTGCGGCGACTACTGTGCCTATCTGGGCCATGTGGGTGCCAGAGAACTGCGGGCGCTGGGTGTGCTGGAGGATGTGCTGGACGATCCAATGTGGAATGACGAACATAAGGAAATGATTCAGGAATCCGTCAATGGCGGGCATCTGCAATGCTATCTGTTCCAGTGTCTCCACTGCGGAAAGCACCTGGTCTGGATGGATTTTGATTGAGGAGGTACCTGCGCCCCATGAGAAAAACCTTCCTCAACCCCGCCACAAATAAGCAGTGGCGGATTGAAATTGACGGACATACCATCCGAACCTGCTTGAATGGCGGGAAGGTCAAGGAGACCCTGTGCGACTCCGCTTACCAGGTCAAGAGCAAGGCGGCCAGCGCCATGATGGGCCAGATGCGGAAAGGATTTGTCTATCAGAATCCGGATGCCGCTGTTGGGCAGGCGCGGTGCCATCGGTTCGTCGGTAAGGACAGTAACGGTTTTATGCCCCTGGCTACCGCCCTCACACGGGATGACTTCTTCCTGACGAGGGTGGTCGGAGATTTTGAGGACGAGACCCTCTATCACTTCGATGGCAGCGGGGAGATCCTTGAAACGGTCTCTCTGGGGGCCAAGCGGATGACCTATGAACAGGTCCTCTGCCCCAATGATACCCTGCTGCTGAACAACAGTTATCTTCTCCAGCAGTTCTCACTCCGCACCCATGAGGTTACACCCTTTGCCAACAAGAAAAACAGCATGAAGACCATGCTGGATGCCAGCGGCGACCTGGCCCTGTGGTACACAGGCGAGGAGATCGTCGCCTTTGACTTTGGTAGCAACACAGAGGTGTGGCGGGAAACGGTAAAATGCAAGAAGTCAAAAGACCCGAATTTTGCCTATTACTGCTTCGGGATGCTCTCTCCCCGGCAGAGAAAAGCGGCTTACCGCGTCACCGAGGGTGAGTATGTGCTGGTCGATTTGAAGTCCGCCCAAAAAGTAGTGATTCCCAATGAGGGCTGGCATCCCTTCTTCTCTCCAGATGACCAGTGCTTCTCGGTGGGCGGCAAGTTCTATCTGACCCAGACCGGAGAGGAGATGGACAATCCTTTCCCGTTTTCTGTCCGGCAGGGGCTGAGTTTTTCGGATACCTGCACGGTGCGGACAAGGGGCAGTCTGATGGCCGTTCAGCAGGATCGTGGCAGCTCCCCCATAGAGCTGTGGGATACCAGCAACGGACAGCTGCTGGCTACCATTGACGATCCCTTTGTGGTGCGGCAGGTGAATTTTGCCTTTACGGGGAGCGGACTTGTCCTGCACACCGATTACGGGGCCATGAGCATCTATTCCTGCGCCCTCTGAAACGGAGAAGTGACCTATGGATCATGAGAGGAAAGAACTATTGGCTCAGAAAAAAGCGCAGATCAAGATAAAGCGGAAAAGAGCAGAGATATGGGACTTGATATCTACGCCGGAACATTGACCCGGTACTATTCTCATAACTGGAAAACTGTTGTTCAGCAGTGGGCGGAGGAAAACGGATATGCCTTTAACCGGATCACGCCGGATGGAGAACCCGCCGACAACGAGGAGGAACTATCCCCGGTAGAAGTCCAGGCGGCGGTGGAAAACTGGCGGAATCAGATCCTGGTTGCAATATCTCAGCCGGGTCAACCCTCCTACACTCCCTGGCCGGAGGACAACGAGAAGCCTTACTACACCGACAAACCGGATTGGGATGCTTTCGGTACCATGCTGCTGGTGGCCGCCTGCCATACATACGAGGAGTCAGTCCCTCCCACTGTTGAGAAAGACTGGAACTTCGGGGAGCATCCTCTGATCACCCGCCTTGCATCAGATGAGGATCGGGTGTGGTCCCTGTTCCGTGGGGCTACCTGGTGGCTGCCTCTGACGGATTCCTTCTTATTTCAGGCGCCTCTGCCCACCGATGACACCGCCGCCATCGGCACGGTTGGCGGACTGCGAAAGGAATTGGAGAAATTGAACCAACTGGCGTGGCAGGCCGATGAGGATACCATCCTCGGCTGGGCCGACACCGAGGGATACCCGGTAGACGGCACCATGGGTCCGAATGGACAGTATAGCAAGGCGGACATCCCGGAACACACTCAGTATGACACCCAATCCTTGGCCAAGTTTGCCTTCTCCATGTTCTGGCGGGCCATGCGGTTTGCCGAGGAACAGCGGGTGCCCATTTTACTGGATTATTAAATTAATCATCAGGAGCGGCGTGGCACCCCAGAGACTCCAAAAGCAGAAAGGGAGTAGAAATTTATGTATTTCCCCAGTGATATGAATTTTCAGTATTTTTTCTTTTCCACCTACATTGGGGATTTTCTCCAAATGGTTCCCATCGCTCTGTTGACCTGCGTGGGCTTCACAATATACAGGAAGCGGAGAGAACCGGGCTGTACGCTATGGTCTGCTGGGTTGGCATCGTTGTTTCCGGCATATCTGCTCTCTCTCGTAGGGCTGACCCTCTTCTCGCGGATGATTAAGGACACCTACTACATCCTCTTCTATCATCGCATGCCCTGGCCGGAAGGGGAGGGGGGATATCTTATTCAGATGCTGTTCAAAGAGCCGGTGGCCATGCCGGACAAGGAAAAAATGACCGCTGCAATGGAAAAACACATTGGAGCGGTGAAGTGTTTCTGTTACGATAAAAAGACAGCAGGGTTTGCCGCCCTGGAGCATATAGCGGAATTCAAGGACGGAAAGGCTCCGGTGCAGCTGATGGTGATGGGGTGCAGCAAATTTAAGGGCAAAGGCTTTGACACCTTCCTTATGAGCCAAATGTGGGACTGCCAGGAGGACCGGGAGCGGATCTTCCGGGAGTGCCGGTACCAGGTGGTGGCCGCCGATATGCTGGCAGCGGCGCTTCCGGCTCTGGAAAGGGCGAATCTGGACGCTGACTTTTTGGAGGCCCTGGCGGAGCTGTACCCCACCTGTGAGGCGTTCTATTTCCAAAACTGTGGCAAGCTCTTTTTGGCAGAAGATGTGCGCTCTCACCAGATTGAGGGGCCGGATCGTTTTATCCGCTTTGGCGTCAATGTCCGCTTCTTCAACACTAAGGGTACCGAGGATATGCTCATCGACACTTTAGGCATGGGCACCCTGTTCCTGCCGGACCTCCAGTATCATTTCCACGGAATGGACCCCAACTGGGTGGTAAATCATGCCTATAACGCAGCGTCGTATATTCTGGCGAATGACAATCCCATTCAGGATGGGGAAACAGTGGATGGTATAGTGAACGGAAAGATGAGCCGAGAGATTCAATGGAAGTGCCGATATGAAGAAGCGTTGGTCCAGCCGGCCAGGGGGGTTCTGGACATCCATATGGGAGAGTTTGCCGCGGGACAGCGGCAGGAAAGTACATGTAATTGAAATTATTGTACCTATTATGGTAATGCCAGAACCTAAACAGTTGGCGAAATTACAGTGTATCCGTATTGAGTATAAATGGCCGCTTATCTTCTAAAATCATAATCTTTCCGCGCAACTTACAATAAGCGCGGCGCTACTCTCAAACATCTGATGCCCGGACAAGCCTTCTCCTGCAAGGCTTTCCGGGCATCGTTTACATTAACCGCGGCGCTATGTATCCCGCATCGAAAAAAAGGCACTGGAGAAGCTGAAAGCAGTGTTGGAAGAAGATAAGGCAGAGTGAGGGACATACTGACACTGCCGGAGGACATCGGAAGCTTCCGGTGTTCGCCTCGCCGCGGCACCTTTTTGATGGGGATAAAACAAAAAAGTCGGAGTGTCCTCTCAGGACACTCCGCATGGTATGAGTGGTGATACAGAACTTTTTGAAAACCCCAGTAATATCAAGGACTTGTGGGTATCCGGACAGAAAACTAGGGAACCTCTGAATAAAAGCCTTTATCCTGTTTCTACTCAATGTATTAGCCGCCATTTGCGCTTGGTTAAGGTGATTTCAGTGCAAAATAGCCATTATTTATCTGCTT
>NZ_JBQHTM010000089.1:0-6066 GCF_052065695.1 Intestinimonas sp. HCP28S3_D6 | reverse complement strand
TGATTGCCGATATTGAGGCCGGTAAAATTGGCTGTGTCATTACCAAAGACCTGTCCAGACTGGGAAGAAATTATATCGAAGCCGGCAGCTATATTGAAATCTTCTTCCCTAGGGAACTCTGTTCTTGTGGTGTCCGGCTTTTTCAAGCAGAGTGCCACGGAAACCGCAGCCGACAAAATGGCTAAGGTGCTGGAAGCGGAAGCTGCTACACAAAAATCGGCAATATGACGGGCGGTAAAGAAGCATTTTTCACATTTTGCCGCTATACACGCCGCCCCGCCATGTGGTACAATCGAAGTACGGAATAGTGGGGCTGGCTGTCAGAAACGGAGGAAACCATGTTAAGACAGACAACCCAAAACCTTATTACCGCCCTTTATCCGAGATTATCCCATGAAGATGAATTGCAGGGGGAGAGCAACTCTATATCCAACCAAAAGCGCATTTTAGAAACCTACGCCAAGCAGAACGGCTTTACCAATCTCTGCTGGTACACGGACGATGGTTATAGTGGTGCGAACTTCCAAAGACCCGGGTTTCAAGCCATGCTTGCAGACATTGAAGCCGGAAAAGTCGGCACAGTCATAGTCAAGGATATGTCACGTTTAGGGCGAAATTATCTCCAAGTGGGAATGTACACAGAAATGCTTTTCCCACAGAAAGGCGTCCGCTTTATCGCTATCAATGACGGAGTGGACAGCGCAATGGGCGACAACGATTTTACCCCGCTGCGTAATCTTTTCAACGAATGGATGGTGAGAGATACGAGCAAAAAAATCAAGGCAGTTAAGAAAGCAAAAGGTCTAAGCGGAAAGCCTGTTACCAGCAAGCCCGTGTACGGCTACCTCATGGACGATGACGAGAATTTCATCATTGACGAGGAAGCCGCCCCGGTAGTCAAGCAGATTTACCAGCTTTGCCTTGCCGGAAACGGGCCTACCAAGATAGCCCGTATGCTGACCGAGCAGCAAATCCCCACGCCGGGGACGCTGGAATACCAGCGCACAGGCAGCACACGCCGCTACCACCCCGGCTATGAATGTAAGTGGGCGACCAATACTGTTGTTCATCTTCTGGAAAACCGGGAGTACACAGGCTGTCTTGTGAACTTCAAGACGGAAAAACCGTCCTACAAGATGAAGCACAGCATAGACAATCCCATTGAGAAACAGGCGATTTTCGAGAACCACCATGAGCCAATCATCGACTTGCAGACATGGGAACGGGTGCAGGAGTTACGCAAGCAGCGCAAACGCCCCAACCGCTACGATGATGTGGGCTTGTTCTCCGGCTTGCTGTTCTGCGCCGACTGCGGTCATGTGATGTACCAGCAGCGGTATCAGACCGACAAGAGAAAGCAGGATTGCTACATCTGCGGCAGCTATAAGAAGCGCACCGCCGACTGTACGGCGCACTTCATTCGCACCGACCTTTTGACGGCGGGTGTGCTGGACAATCTGCGGAAAGTGACCGCCTATGCACAGAAGCACGAAGCCCGGTTCGTGAAGCTGCTTATCCAGCAGAATGAAATGGGCGGCAAGCGGAAGCTGGCGGCGGCAGCCAAGCAGCTTGAACAGGTGCAGAGCCGCATTGCAGAACTTTCCCGCTACATCAAGCGTCTGTATGAGGACAATGTAAACGGGAAAATCAGTGATGAGCGTTTCATGGAAATGTCCGCAGACTACGAAGCCGAGCAGCGGGAACTGAAAGACAGAGCCGCCGCTTTGCAGGGCGAGCTGGACAAGGCACAGGAAGCCACGGTAAACGCTGAAAAGTTTATGAGCGTTGTCCGCAAGTACCTTTCTATCGAAGAACTGACACACACTCTTTTGCGTGAAATGGTGGAGAAAATCGTTGTTTATGAATGTGAGTATGACGAGAACGAAGTACGCCGCCAGCGCATTGATATTTATTACAGCTTTGTAGGCAAGATTGACTTGCCCGAAGAATAAAGCCCGACCTATCCGACACCCTGCGCAAGTGCCGGATAGGAACGGCAAAATTTTTTACACTTCTATTACTTCTTTATCACACATAAGCAAAGAGCCAGGGTATGAAGCAGTTCATGGCTAATTAAAGGGAACAAAAAGAAAGGAAAAGCCAATCCAGACGGTATCAGCGGCAGGCTACAAGAATAAATTGTGATTTCACAAGATTGGTGCTATAATAAGAGAAAAGTTCCTGCCGGGGCAGCCGCTCCGGTGGTATGGATAGAAAGGCAGGAAAACAATATGCACATCAGCTATAAACCACTCTGGCACACACTGTTAGAGCGTGATATGAGAAAAGAGGATTTAAGGCTTGCCGCTGGTATGACAACAAATATGATTGCCAACATGAGCAAAGAGGGAAAGCACATCAGCATGGATACATTAGCCCGTATCTGCGAAACGCTGAATTGTGAGATTACCGATGTGATTGAGTTAGTACCAGACGAGCCTGCTTCCACAGGAGGTAAGGAACATGAGCGAATTGAAACCAAGAATAAAAGAAAACGGAATTGATTATATCCTTGTTGGAGATTACTACATCCCGGACTTGAAGTTGCCGGAGGAACACCGCCCCATCGGAAAGTACGGACGGATGCACCGGGAATATTTAAGAGAAGTCTGCCCAGCCAGATTACACACATTGACCCTGACCGGGGAATTGTGGACATATCTTGCAGACCTGAACGAACAGGCACAGAAACGGTTAGACACCATCATGGAGCAGATGAAAGCTGCCGAGGGCGTGACCGAGGAATTGAAGCGTACCCGTCAAATGGAATGGGTGCAGCGTTGCAATAACATTCACAACCGGGCAGAAGAAATTGTTTTACATGAGATGATTTATTCATAACGGTATGGTAGAATGATTATTACAAATTAGAAGTTGTAAAGGAGACTTTGTATGGGTAGAAAAGAAATAACAACAAAAGAAGATTTAATGAAAGTAATAGAATTATTCGAAAATACTGGAATTACATACTGGTTGGATGGCGGATGGGGTGTAGATATTTTAGCTGGTAAACAAACAAGAATTCATAGAGATATAGATATAAATTTTGATGCTCAACATACGGAAAAATTGTTAAATGTGCTTTTGAATCTGGGCTATAAAATTGATACAGACTGGAAACCGGTTAGAATAGAGTTATATAGTGATGAACTTGGTTACTTAGACATTCACCCGTTCGTTTTAAGTGAGGACGGAACTTCAAAACAAGCTGATTTAGAGGGTGGCTGGTATGAGTTTGAAAAAGATTACTTTGGTAGTGTTTTTTTTGAAGGAAAAACAATTCCTTGTATATCCTTAAAAGGCCAAAGAGTTTTCCATTCAGGTTATGAATTAAGAGATAAAGATAAGCATGATATTTCAATTCTTGAAAGTTTATCAAAATAACATTGCTGTAATTTCTAAGATAAATTCCACTTTATCGCTTTGAAATTTTAACTGAATAAGTATAGCACCAACCGCTGCTACATGGAAGCAAACACAACCATGCAACAGCGGTTTTTCTTTACCGTTTTTTCCTTTGACTGATAGGAGTTCCTGTTTTCTTTGATTTTTGTAGAATCCGAATGAGCCAGCGAAATTCTTCGTCTGACAGATTTTTATAGTTGATGCCGAGCTGCTTGCAGTAAAGGACAACCAGCTTTTCATCCCGACTGCCCTTGAAATTTTCAACCGCTTCCAAATTTTCTTTCAATTCATCGGCAACGGTGGTCTGGGGCGCACTCTCGCTGTCCTTTTTGTGGGCTTCCCGAATATCCCGGATAATGAGATTGAGGTCATCAAGAACCATGTGGCTGAAATATTCATCATCGCTGATATGGGCGGCTTGCAGCACTTTCAAATGCGGGTCGTCTTCGCCGGGGCGATACCGTTCAATGATTTCATGCCGGACAGTATCGACAAGGGCGTTGAGGTTTTGAATCTGCATGGTGGCAATCCCATCTACATAAATCTCAATGTCCGCAAGAAACTTGATAAAGTCCTTATGAGTGGCAAGCTCACAGAGCAGACGGTTGTTAATCCGACCGCCTTTCAGAAGTGCCACCATCTCATCATTCAAATGCAGCTCTGTTAGTGGCGTGTTGATCTGCTCCCGGTTCTCTGTCCGGCACAGCAGATAATCAACGGAAACCCCATAGAAGTCTGCCAGCGTGATAAGGTTGCCATGATTGATTTCCTTATAATCCTCTTTTTCATAACTGCCAAGAGCTGATTTGGAAATGCCCGTCAGCTCTGATAATTCTTCCAGATTTAAGCCTTTGTCCTTGCGGAGTTCCCAAAGGCGTTCCTGTATGCTTGTCGCTCCTTTCATGGGCGCACGCTCCTTTCCGGCGGTTTCATTACTGCCGCTTAACTGGATTATATCATACTTTCCGCAATCGTGGAAATTTCTGATTTTTACCCTTAATTCCTACTTTGTGGACATACGGCACAGGGCACAAAAATGTTCTATGATACAGGTAGTTCATCGATGGATTATTCCAATCGAATGACCAGCCTGTGTGGGATATGCTTCCCCGGCGATGTAGCGCCATGACTTTTGGCAGGGATATGGAGGAACCCTGACCGAAACGAGCGTACCAAAGGGAGCAATACGCCGCTGTGAGATTCAGGGGAGGAACGACACCGGGGAGAACTGGCGAACTGATACCGAAATGATACCGAAACACGACAATCTGATAGGGGGATAGTCTACCCTATTGCTGATACTTCTGGAGATTTTAGACGGCTCTATGACCGTAATTTTGCCGAAAATCGCCCCGAAACTATACACTAAAACGGGAGGAAACGCAATATGCCGAGAATGAGCAAAAAGAGGAAGCATGAGCTTTCTTTTTACCTCAATGACCGGGGGCGTGTCACTTACAACGAATTATGCCGGAAATGCAAGCATGGGTGCAAGCAGAGCTTCCGGGCGGTTGTGGTTGACTGCCCCCGTTATTTATCCAAAAGAGCAAAGAAAAAGGAGGAACACACCGAATGAATTTTGAATTTATGACGATAGGCACACCGTTGCCGCCCTGTATGCCCTTTCCCAGAGCGTTGACAGGATTTCCAGTCAGCAGCACCGCAAAGGTCATGTACTGCCGGATGTTGGACGCTATGCTATCCAACGGACAGGAGGACGAGAACGGAATCCTGTTTATCTGCTTCCCTGTCACAGCCATTGCCGCAGTCCTGTCCCGCAGCCCCATGACGGTCAAGCGTTCTCTGAATGAACTGGAAACCGCCGGACTGATCATGCGAGTGCGTCAGGGCGTTGGAGAACCAAACAGGATTTATGTGCTGATACCGGGAAAGGAGGACGCTGCCCTTGCCTGATACCTCAAAGCTGGAAAAGCTCAACCGAGAGTTGGAAAAGAGTGAAAAGAAACTGCGGAAAGCCATCAATGATGAAAAGGCATTGCAGCACCAGCTAAAGCAGCTTACCCGAAAAGAACGGACACACCGGCTCTGTACTCGTGGCGGTATGCTGGAAAGTTTTCTGCAAGAGCCGGAACGCCTGACAGATGATGATGTCATGCTGTTGTTGACACTCATTTTTCACAGGCAGGACACGCAGGAACTATTGAAGAAACTGCTGGAACGTGAGAAGCCGGAAACCCCTTAGTTTACTAAGGGCGCAATTATACACCACCCAAAGGTTGGTGCATTGCGTTCTCCGAAGGCTCCTTGCCGGAGGGCTGTGATTTTTCGCAGTCATGGTCTGCTCCAAATCATACAGGGGACGCTACGCTTCCCCTGCGCTGGCTACCGCCAGCTACCCTTTTGTGGACTTGTCATCTGGGGACACCTTGCGTTGCAAGCTGTTCCCAGCCGACAAGTTTCATAAAATATGCTATCTTTTCGATAGGCAATAAAGTATAATAAAGTCAGCAATAAATCGGAATTTTACGGTCAGTAAGGAATGCGTAAAGTTATATGATTGTATTATAAGCGATTTGTTAAATTTTTATAATGTAGGTTTGTCAAACATATTGGACGGTGAACTCTCGAGGAGAAAGCCAACCCAAAGGTCTCATGGGGAAGTTATTGGAGCGGCGGTTGTGGGCAGCGAGCTGCTTTGCG
>NZ_JBQHTM010000088.1:0-6414 GCF_052065695.1 Intestinimonas sp. HCP28S3_D6 | reverse complement strand
AAGGCAGCGGCGATCCGTGGGGCCGCTGCGGAGCAGAAGGTGAAAGAGCTGAAGGTAGAAAATCAGCAGCTTCATAGCCGGATGCCGTCCATGAAAGAAAAGCTGAAGGAGGCCGAGGAGCGGCAGCGGCTTATCAACGAAAACCGCAATTTGCAGGTACAGGTGGAGTATCTGGAGAACAGCTTGGACAGTGAGCGCAACTTCGCATCCCGGCTCCTGGAAGGGGTCGAGGCGGTGCTGGACTTCCTGGATCGGCACCTGCCGGAGCAGTTCCGGCCCATGCTGGAAAGGGCGCGGGAGCTGCTGCCTGTGCCGGAGCTGCAACAGCCGGAACAGGAGCAGGATCGGGGCCACACCTGGGGCGGCATGGAACTTTGATAAGGAAAAATCTCATTGATAATATATAGCTTGTCCAGGGGTCTTGAAAGAGCTGCCTGGACAGGCTATAATAACAACTGAAAATAGGGAAAAAATATATTGATAATATATGCCGTGTAAGGGGGCCAGGGAGAGGTGGAAATAAGGCGGGAATTTTGGCTGTCGAAAAATAGGGAAAAAATATATTGATAATATATGCCCCCCTATGGGCCTTTAGGCCCTCAAAGAAATCTCTTAAATTTCTCTCTCGGACAGGGAGAAAGTCGAAGGGGAAAAGGGGGGTGGGCGGAGGCTGTGGGAATGTGGTAAACCCGAATAGGGTTTTCCATCATTTCCATGGCCGGAGCCAGGGGGGAAAGGGGGAGGTGACTTTCTCTTTAAGGCCCCGAAGGGGCCGCTCTTTGGCTCCCCCTTTCCCCCCTCCCGCCCGCAGGCGTTTTTGTGGGAACAGATTTTTGATAATTTTTCTTCTGGAGGTGATTCTATGGCTACGGATCAGCAGGCCGCTATGGAGCAGCTGCGGGCGTTGTATCGGGAAAAAAATGAGCATCTGGAGAAGTTCCTGGAGCCGGTCACGCCTTTTGAGTTTTACCGGGAGATCTTCCCCGTGGGCAGCTTTGAGCGGAAGGGCCATTTTGAGGACGAAAAGGGCAACGGGATCGCGGTGACGGTGCCGCCAAAAGCCGCAGGGATTGCCTTGGAGATCCAGGAGGAAGGCAAGGCCAAACGCTACACCATCACCGATGAACTGTCGGAGCTGTCGGAGGTCTACGATACTGACTTTACCATCATGTCCCCTCTGTCCTACTTCGGTCGGCGTCGGTGCGGCAAGAATGCTCGGTATCTCTATGCCATGGTCTTTGACCTGGATGGGGTGGGGATGCCCCAGCTCCGGGACACGCTGCACCAGATGAATAAGGATATTTTGCCCCAGGCAACCTTTGTCGTAAACAGCGGGACGGGGCTTCACCTGTATTATGTCCTGGAGGAGCCTATCCCCATGTACCCGCACAACCAGAAATGCTTGAAGGAGCTGAAATATTCTCTCACCCGGCAGATCTGGAACAGGTACACCTCCACCATCAAGGAGCCGCAGATGCAGGGTATATTGCAGGGGTTCCGGGTGGTCGGCTCCGGCTCCAAGCTGGGTCGGGAGTACCCCGTAACGGCCTACCGGCTCGGCGGGAGGGTGACGCTGGAGAAGTTGCTGGAGTTTATCCCGGACAGTAACGGGGAGCAGCAGCGGCTTGAGGGGCTTATGAGAAAGAGCCGCCTGTCGCTGGCTGAGGCAAAGGAGAAGTACCCGGACTGGTACGAGCGGCGGATTGTCAAGAAGGAGCGGCGGGGCCGCTGGACGGTCAAGCGAGATTTATACGACTGGTGGCTGCACCGGATCGGGGATGAGATTCGCGTGGGCCATCGGTTCTATGGCATTATGACGCTGGCGATCTACGCCAAGAAATGCGGGATTAGCGAGGACGAGCTGCGCTGGGACGCGTTTTCCTTGCTGAAACCTTATGACGATATGAGTGTCGAGGACATCAACCGCTTCACGAAAGACGATGTGGTGTGTGCCCT
This sequence comes from Intestinimonas sp. HCP28S3_D6, assembly GCF_052065695.1. NCBI lineage: Bacteria > Bacillati > Bacillota > Clostridia > Eubacteriales > Intestinimonas > Intestinimonas sp. HCP28S3_D6. Next base: position 4,458 of record NZ_JBQHTM010000088.1, on the reverse strand, counting down.
GGAGATGTTCAATGAGGACTATGTGACATTTCCCAGGGACGATATAGCGAAGTTGTCCGGTCTGACTATGCCGGTCAATAAGCGGAACTGGCGCAAGCAGGAGCAGCATTTGAAGATTGCCAGGGCAACAAGGGATATAATTCACGATAATTGGCGGGAAGGGAATGGTCGTCCATCAGTCCAGAATAGGGTGTATGAGTGGCGGCAGAAGCACCCGGAAGGTCGTAAGGCCGACTGCCACCGGGACACGGGGCTTGATCCCAAAACAATCCGTAAGTGGTGGGACAGCACGCCCCCGGCTGTTCGTGTCCAGGATGGACACATTACGGTGCGTGTTACCCCCTCCCAGGCGGTGAGTGATCTGCTGGTGGAGGCATTAGGCCAGAGTAAGGATTAGGGGCGGTTTCCGGCCCTGTAACGGCCCAGGAGGGCTTTTCCGGCGGTCTGAGGGTAAACATACCACCCCCCTCTTTATTGCGCCCGGAAAGCCTTGCAAATCAAGGGGTTTACCACCCATAAATGTCTACATATCAGCGTGACGCATTTGCAGAATTGTAAAGAAAAACACTTTTATTTTTCTTTATTTCTGCATATAATATGAGTAGGAAAGGAGTGTTGGATATGGCACACACGGTCAATGTGAATTTTAAGTTGGATGAAGATGTGAAAAAAAGGATGGAACGGGCCTGTGCCGAGATGGGCCTTTCCATGAGCGCTGCGTTTACGATGTTTGCAAAAAAGGTCGGCAGGGAGTACCGTATCCCGTTTGAGGTTTCGGCTGATCCGTTCTACTCGGAAAGCAACCTCCGGCACCTGGAGAGCGTTATGCAGGATGTGAAGGATGGCAAGGCCCACTTTGCCGCGCATGACCTGATCGAGGTGGACTGATGAAGCTGCTGTGGGAGGATCGGGCGTGGAGTGATTATCTGTATTGGCAGACACAGGACAAAAAGACGCTGAAACGGATTAACGCGCTGATAAAGGATATTCTGAGAAGCCCCTACCAGGGGATCGGCAAGCCGGAGCCGCTGCGGGGGAACCTGAGCGGCTGGTGGAGCCGCCGCATTGACGAAACCAATCGTATTGTTTACTATGAGCAGGGAGATGTTATTTATATTATCTCCTGCCTGGGCCACTATGATGATTGAGAAAGGAAGGGCCGATTATGAGCTGGGATAAAGAGAGGATCGCGCAGCTGCAGCTCCCCGATCCAGCAGACAATGACCCGCACCCCCGTCTACTTCTGGAGGGGGAAGGCGTACACGCCGGGCAGGGGTTTACTGCTCTGTTCCCCGATGGGTGGCATGACATTACCCTGGAGGTAGCCTGGGAGCCGGAAGGCCCCGGTTGCTGGTACATATCCACGCCGGGATTTAAGGGCGTGTGTCCCATTGGCCTGTTCGTGAAGGTATGAAAACGATCCGACAGATAGCCGACGAGATAGGAGTATCGAAGCAGGCGGTCTATAAACGGTATAAAGGGAAGCTGCATACGGTTTGCGCTCCGTATGCGCATACGGAGCAGGGGGTCTTGTATCTATCGGAGCAGGCTGAAACCCTGATAAAACAAGACTTTTTGAAGGTTGACCGCTCCATTGGAGCGCATACGGATACGCATACGGAGCGCTCCAGTGGAGCGGTGTCGGAGCAGTCGCAAGAGGACAGTGTGGTGGCAGTTTTACAGGCTACTATCGACACGCTGCAGGGGCAGCTTGAAGTAAAAGACCGGCAGATTGAAAAATTGACGGAGGCCTTGGTTGCTGCCCAAAAGACGGCGGCAGCGGCCCAGGCTCTCCATGCAGGAACAATCCAACAGCAGCTCCTTACTGACGAGGCCGGAGCGGATCAGCAGGGCCAGGAGCCGGAGCCAGGAGAAAAACGAGGCTGGTTTAGAAAATTATTTCGAGGATAAGAAAGTCCGACAAATTGGAAGTTGCAGGGGCGGGTTATTATATGAAAAAAGTTTTTCTAAAGATAACGCTGGGAGTGGTTCTCGTTTGCATTTTGTTTGTTGGATTTCTCTAATCAAAAATACAGAAAAACAAACTTTTATTATTTAGAAGAAAGGATATAAAAATGAAACGTTTACCTAAATATACGCCTGCGGAAGTACGGAATGATCCATACGGATTTACTTACAAAGAAATGTCGGAAGTTATTGGCGAGAATGAAGCAAAAGCCTTATATGAAGAATTATATAAGCAATTACCACGCAAAAAAAATCTATCAATGTTGGTAAAAAATATTTGCAAAAGCAGTGATACTGAAAAGTATGTTTACGAACTGAAAGACAACAAATACATTGAAACGGTTTTTATCAAGCGGCGAGATGGTGGAACTGTTTGCGTGAGCACACAAGTCGGTTGTCCTGTTGGTTGTATTTTTTGTGAGTCCGGGCGAAATGGCTTTGTTCGTAATCTAACATCGTCAGAAATCGTACAACAGATTATATTGTTGCGTCGAAAAGTAAACCGTATCGTTTTTATGGGTATGGGAGAGCCTTTATTCAATTATGACAACTTGATAAAAGCAATCCATATTCTCCGAGATAGATATGGGCTCAACTTTCCAACCGACGGCATTACCATATCAACAGTTGGTCCGGTCGATCAATTAAAAAAATTGCGCGAGGAACATCTTAAAATTCAGTTGACAATATCTTTACACGCAGCAACACAATCTGCAAGAAATCGTATTATTCCTCACATGCGCATATATGCTATTGAAGATGTTGTTAAGCAAGCCTTATCCTATTCTGAAAGGCATAATCGCAAAATTGTCTTTGCGTATTTGCTTTTACCGGGTATAAATGACCGGCCCTCAGATGTAAGACAACTTGCAAAATGGTTTCGGGGCAAAAAAGTTATGATTAACGTGTTACAATACAACCCAACAAGCAATTCAAGAATTAAAGCACCACAGAAACGGGAAATAGTTGCATTCAAACATCAATTAGAGCAAGCAGGACTTGAAGTTACTATGAGAGTTTCTCATGGCAGAGAGATTAACGCGGCTTGTGGACAGTTAGCTAACACATATAATAAATTCAAAAAAAAATGATTAAAAGTGCCAGACGCATAGACGCAGAGCCGATAACGCATTAGGTCAAAAAACCTATGTGTTATCGGCTTTTTTATTTAATATTGCGCAAAAGCCGCTGTTCCCTATTATAGAATGGATTGCGGGTAGTGTATTAGCCCTCGTCCCCTGGGGAGCCGCCCGGAGGAGGCGGGGCCGAAGCCCCAGCCGGAGCCGGCCGGGAGCAGCGGGAAACCGCAGCGGCCGGCAGCTCCGGCGATCCCCCGCGGGAGCGCGCAAAAGCACTTTCATACTGACGCCCCAACGGGGCGGCGGTGTGAAAGTGCTTTTGCGTTACTTTCTCACCGAGAAAGTAACAAAGAGGTCTTGCCCCCCTGCGGGGGCTATGGTAAGATGGGATTGGTAAGAGGTTCAGACGATAGAAAGGGTGGGTGATTTTATCGGTACAACTATTTCCGGCATGACTGGCCGGGGCAGCATCCGGCATAACAACCGGAGCTTTTCAGCGGCGAATGTAGACCGGAGCCGGACGGAGCAGAATGTGACTTTTTGCAACGATGATCTGAAACAGGTCTACCATGAGATCTTCGACGAGGCCCTGGCTGCCTATAACGCCAAAAAGAAAAAGACCAGGGATAAGATCCCCGACTACTATGAGCATATCCGCCAGGGGAAACAAGAGAAGCTGTTCCATGAAGCAATCTTCCAGATCGGCAACCTGGAGGACTGCGGCTGCGGCTCCCCTGGAGGGGAACGGGCTGCAGCAGCTCTCAAAGAGTTTGCGGAGTCCTTCCAGGAGCGCAATCCCCATCTGCGGGTGTTCAATATGGTGCTGCACATGGACGAGGCCACGCCCCATCTCCATGTAGACTTTGTGCCGGTGGCCACGGAGCAGAGCCGGGGCCTTTCCACCCGGGTTTCTATGAAACAGGCACTCAAGCAGCAGGGGTTTGTAGGGCTTGGACGCAATCAGACGGAGTGGCGAGCCTGGATGGAACGCGAAAAGGCGTCGCTTACGGAGATTGCCCAGGCGCATGAGTTCGAGATCATCAGCCTGGGCGGTGGCCGTCCTCACATGGAATTGCCGGAGTTCAAGGCAGCGGCCAAGCGGCTGGAGGCTGTCCAGGAGCAGGTGGCGGCAGCGGAGCAGGAAATGGCCGAACTGGAGCAGCAGAGGAAGGCCCTGCAGGGGACGGTGCGGCAGCTCCAGGCTGCGGAGAAGGTGCGGGTTGACCTGGACGCGATCCAGCCAGAGAAAACGCTGACAGGAGCCGTCAAGGGCGTTACAGTGGAGCAGGTGAAGGAGCTGAAGGCAGCGGCGATCCGTGGGGCCGCTGCGGAGCAGAAGGTGAAAGAGCTGAAGGTAGAAAATCAGCAGCTTCATAGCCGGATGCCGTCCATGAAAGAAAAGCTGAAGGAG
>NZ_JBQHTM010000087.1:0-6643 GCF_052065695.1 Intestinimonas sp. HCP28S3_D6 | reverse complement strand
AAATGTTTCCTGTTTCTTCATCCCCATACACCACCATTGCGTTGATAGTGTTATTATCCCACATCCGGAGCCTTTATGGTAGTGCGGATTAAATCAGAGATTCCCTAAAAAGCATTAGGTGCAATATAACTGCTGACGGCGTAGAATCATGGTGGCTATCTTGGTGGATACCTTGATGGGTGTCATCCTCTAAGTTATCATGGGTTGCGTCATAGGACTTATCATTGGCTGTACCCATGATAGAGTGAGCATGAGTGATTTGAGCACCCTCACTGCCGTGGGCAATAAGGTGGATACAAAGATTCAAAACTGTGTGTGGGATGTCCGGCGATTTATCTTGCTCACTAACTTGGTCATTGACTAAGTTTTTCTGACTAAGTTGGCAATTTACATTTTTCAAGATGACTCTGAAATCTGTTGCCGTTGAGAAAATTTTCGGATTATATGCCGCTGTATATCCAGGCGGCTTTTCGGTTTCCCTGACGATTTTGCGTAGGCCGCTTCCATGACGCTCCATGTATTTCATGCGGTGGAACGGGTCAGCAATCACAGGGCTTGCCATATTGAACGGATACTTTTTAGTGTCAAAAACAATTCGGAAAATAAAAACGGAAAATACGTTGATATTTTCTGAATTGCGGCGTATAATAAGATTATAAGAAAATAAAAACGAAAAAACTGTTTTTAGAGGAGGACTACCTATGAAAATACTCCGCATCACCGCACAAGGACTCCCATTATTCAAAAAAGACTTGGATATTTGCTTTTATACACAGCAACGTGTTTGCGAAGAGGACAAAGATAATCTTTACCGTTTGACGGATAACTACTATCTCCACTCTGCCTGTGCTTTCATTGGAATTAACGCATCTGGCAAGACCTCGGTATTAAAGGTCATTAGCTTGGCCTTAAATATTGTGAAAAATGAGCCCATCAATCATGTGGAGGCAAAAAGCATTCTTGGCGGAGCGAAGAATGTTACAATCCGCACATATTTTTATGATAAGCGTAGCTACGTCTGCTGCTTGGAAACTGTAATTGCGGCAAAGAAGTCGAAAACAGGGGAATATGTGTATTCGATTCTGTCTGAAAGCCTTTGGGAAAAACCGATTGCAACCGTTAAGTCGAAAAAGTATCTGACAGATTTTACAGGAATGAAGCCTGTAGAGCAGCGCAATAGCGATGAAGCATACCTTTCTGATGATGTCAGCTTTGTCATTGCACATAATAAAAAAGCGAATGATACAGTGGAAATATTCAGCCTGCTTTCCTATACGAATGTGAATGTGCTTCCATTTACCGAAGATATTCCATTGGAGGTAATTGCATTTCTCGATCCGACCATTGAGAAATTGTGTTTTGAGCAGACAGAGGGAAAAACATTTATCCACTTGAAGTTTAAGGATGAAGAAGAGATTATCCTGAATAATGCGGCAGACCTTGAGCAGTATCTGTCCTCTGGTACGATTAAGGGTATTATTACATTCTCGATGGTAAAGGAAGTTCTTCATTCAGGTGGTTATCTTCTGGTAGATGAAATAGAGAATCATTTCAACAAGGAAATTGTAACGACCTTAGTGCGCTTCTTTATGGACAGCCGACTGAACAAAAATGGCGGAACGCTTATTTTCACTACGCATTATCCGGAACTGCTGGACGAATATGACCGAAATGACGGAATTTGTATCGTTAGAAACCGTAATGGCATTACAGCAGAAAATCTGAGCTATATATTGAAACGTAATGATATTAAAAAGAGTGATGCTTACCAGAGCGGCTTCCTTGAGGGAACAACGCCAGCATATGAAGCGTATATGCGCTTGAAGAAAAGCCTGGCTGCTTCAATCAATTAAGGAGGCGGCAGAATGGAATTAGCAAAATACAAGGCGTGTATATGTGAAGGCTCTGCCGAAGAAGCTATTATCGACATACTGGTTGATAATGATCTTCTGATTTTCAACAGAGAAGAAATGTTGGAAGAACGTGTCATCCGTTGCAGAAGTGCTAAACGATTCGAGGAGCGATACTTACGGAAAGGATTCGATGAGCAGATTTCTGTGATACGGATTTTGGATTCTCGCAGAGAGGAATTTCGATTGAGTAAAGCATATGAGCAGAAAATTGACGTGGTAAATGTCATTACTGCTCCAGAAATTGAAATGCTGATTATTCATGCGGAAGGAGCATATGATCAGTTTAAGCGTTCTGGAAAAAAACCAAGCGAATTTTGTAAAATAAATCTTCGGATGCATGATGTGAAGTCGTATGATTTTGTGAAGCAGTATTTCAGTAATCCTCAGCTCTTGGTGAAAGCCATAAAAGAGTATCGCAGAACAGCAAATATCCCCAAAGGAGAATACAGCTTGTCTGATTTGCTGAGATGAGCGTTGCTTTTTTGATACATTGGCCGTGACTCAAATGGTCACCAGGAGATAAACGGGTACCAGTTTATAGAAAACAGAATAGAATCGTCTTTGATGCCTCGTTGGGAAACCAACGGGGTATTTTTTTGCCTCAATCCGGCTGTATAGAACACTGAAAAAGTCAAAACGAACCGTATGTAGTCCTGCAAGGACAACCAAAGTGCGCCTACGAGGCCAACGCGAAACCGGAGGATTCTTGTTAAACTTACTTTGTAAGGACGAAAGTCCGGATGTCCCTTGAAAACTGAATACTCATTCTTCAGGTACATTCCTGTTTGGTCGAGCCTTCGACTGCACGCCATGAAGCCCATCGGGGCGATAGCGGTTTCGCAGAAGCAAATGCCGGATTGCAACCGGCGGCGGTGTTAAAGCCGGACAGGGACAATGATACTTCCGTAATTCGCGGTCCGGCCATAAGGAAGGCGGGATGGTTAAATTCCAATGGAGCAGTGAAGCACACTGCCGCCTGTGAGAAATCCTACATCTCTGGGGTGATAAGAAAAAGTACAGAGAAACCATATTTTCAGAAAGCGCTGCCGGGTGCTGTATCAGCATGATACCTGGCAGGCTTTATCCATATCAGTGTATGGAGATTGGAGACAACAGCATATGAAAGAAAACTGGGTTTATCGGCGAGGTGATTTATATCTCGCCAATCTCGGTGTTCCGGTCGGATCAAAGCAGGGCGGTGTTCGTCCTGTTGTGGTTCTTCAGAATGATGTCGGCAATTATTATGCGCCGACGATCACGATTGCTCCGCTGACATCGAAAATTGAGAAGAAGCGAAAACAGCCAACGCATTTCTTTCTCCGTAAAGCAAAGGGATTGGCAAAACCGTCTATGGTATTGGCAGAACAGCTCGACACCTGCGACAAGATATGCGTGATTCGCTATCTTGGGCGGGTAAGTAAGGGGCAGATGCGTGGGATTGATGAAGCTGTAAGGATTCAACTTGGATATTACATTCCGGAACAAGCAGAGAAAAAAAGACAGGGCAAATGCCGAAAGGATGGCGAAGAAGGCGATGGATAAACTGATTACAAGGAAAGAAGCAGCCAGTATACTGGGAATCAGCGTAAAAACACTGGATGCTGCAAGAACAGACGGTTTGATCTCCTATGTTCAGTATGTGGAAAACGGCTGCGTTTATTTCACGGAAGTGGGGATTCAGGAGTACATTGCAAAATGTACGCACCGTGCAAAACCGATGGAACGTGCTGCGACATATCGCAAACCTCGAAGCTTTCGGCGGTGAAAATCGACATCGTTGAGTATGGACGATGAATCCGCAATAATGAAAGCATCAACAGGATTGGAGGTAATGATATGGCGGCAAGAAGAATGATGCTTCCCGATTATGGTACGGTGAGTATGAAGGGAACGCAATATTATCGAACCCGTGTAACAGATCAGCAGGGACGGCGGGTTTCCTTATATGCAAGAACGAGAGAGGAACTGTACCAGAAGGAACAGGAAGCGATCCAGCAGATTGAGAACAAGACGTATCGCCGCAGTACACCTACAGTGGAGGAGTATTGCGAGAAATGGCTGCTGATGCAGTCGGCACAGATCAGGATGACAACGCTGATTGACTATACATCGAAAGTGAAGAACTACATCATCAAGCCATTGGGCGATATGCATATGGGAGATGTAACAGCAGATGACATTCGCCTGGCACTGTTGGCGGCATCGAAAAAGTCGGCATCCGTGTACAAATCAGTGAATGTTCTATATAAGTGTATTTTCACGGCAGCAATGGAGAGTAAGATCATTGATGAGAATCCGACCATCTATCTGAAGAAGAATGTGGGCGGGATTCCCCAGAAGGACCGCCTCCCGCTTACGGATGAGCAGGTGGATAAGCTGCTGGATGCCATTTACGGCTTACCGCCGTATGTGTTCGTGATGCTGGGGCTGTACGCAGGATTGCGGAGAGAAGAAATCCTCGGACTTCAATGGGATTCGGTGTATCTTGATTGCGAGGCTCCGTACCTTACCGTTCGGAGAGCCTGGCATAGGCCAGATTCCCAAGCTGGAAAAGCTGGTTGCCACCATCCGCAGCCGTGAGATCTCCGCCTGTCTGGTGCTGCAAGCGCAGAGTCAGCTCAAAGCTATTTATAAGGACAGTGCCGACACCATTGTTGGAAACATGGATACTTCAATTTTTTTGGGCGGCAAGGAACCGACTACCCTCAAAGAGCTGGCTGCCGTGCTGGGGAAGGAGACCATCGACACCTACAACACCGGCGAGAGCCGTGGGCGGGAAACCTCTCACTCTCTCAACTACCAAAAGCTCGGCAAAGATATGCCATACTTGTTGATGAAGAGTTCAGCTGCCTTGAATTTGACATGAACAGGGACACGATCAGCTGGATTCGGAGAAAAATCGAATACAGGAGGTCGCTTATGAAACACTTACCGAAGAAAACCTGTCAAAACGGTATCGGCTATACGCTGGTCGGTGACTATTATATCCCCGACTTACAGCTGCCGGAAGAAAACCGCCCCATTGGGATTTGGGGCCGTATGCACAAAGCCTATCTGGAGCAGTGCCATCCAGCCCAGTATAATGACCTGATTTTGACCGGAAAACTCTGGACATACCTGGCGGATCTGAACGAACAGGCACAAAACCGGCTGCATTGTATCATTGCCCAGATAGAAGAAACGGAAGAAATCACTGAGGAATTGAAAGCCCAGGATCAGATGGCATGGGTCAGGGCAATGAACAGCATCCGAAACCGTGCGGAGGAAATTGTCCGTCACGAACTGATCTATGATGCAAAGGAGGTGCTGTGAGATGGTGTTAGATGACTTATATTGTGGTAATATCTACCCCGCAGAACAGGTGGTTCCTCATGAAAAAGAATACCGCAAGCTACATAGGCATACCGGAGAACTGCTTACCGAGTTAGAGGAAAAGCTCTCCAAAGAGCAGATGGAGCTGGTCAACCAGTTTCACACCCATGTGATCGATGTTCACTGTATGGAGTTGGAAGCACAATTTCAATATGGTTTTTCCTTAGGAATGATGCTTATGAAAGAAGTGTATGAGTTACTCAAACACCACCATAATAGTGATTAGTATTTTAACAATATACTCAAAATAAAAATGTCAATGGTTTATCCCGTCTATTAATCTTCAAGAATAAAGAATTTTTGGACAATCGAAAACACAGATTGTCCAATTGAATCCCCTATTGTCCATTTGAGTTTGATAAATTCGCAAAATTTCCCCCAAACATATTGCGCCCCATAAAAAATAATGATATACTTGACAAAATGGGGTGAATGTGTTATGGCAGACGAACTATTTACAGTTGCTCAAGCGGCTGAATATTTGAAAGTATGCGATAAAACGGTACGGCGAATGATTGCCTCTAAGGAACTTGTTGCTTCCAAAGTTGGAAGTCGAAGCTGGCGCATCCGTAAAGATGACATAGATGCCTATCTAAACGCCACCAGTACGGGGCAGGAAGGAGCAGATACCATTGAGTGAAGAACTGATTCAGCGTAATTTGATAGAAGCTCCTGAAAAAATGGGCGATTGGAATTTCTACAATATTGGCGCTACTACATTAAAAGCTCTTAAAGGAGCGAAGATTATTCCCGATAAAGACTATGAAGCATATGAGGGAAAAAAGCCGGATGCCTTGATTGTTAAAAAGCCAATTATTATCGCAGCTATCGAGTATAAGACCCCTCAGGAGTTGCGAACCGAAAAACAGATTGCTAAAGCTATTGCACAAGAAATTGGGACAGCCCAGATATTGCAGGCAAAAGTTTACATTGTTACTGACGGCAAGAAAACTTTTTGGATTAACCCCGCTACCGGTCAAGAAATTCTACAGGAAGATGGTAGCCGCATTACATTAAATTTTGACAAGAGTAGCACAGAGTGTATTACCCTCATCAATAAGATTCGAGCCTCTATTAATGCTACCAATAATCAAATCAAGGCTGCTGCGTCTGTTGATCCTTTGCCTCTGGCCGAAAAAGTATGGCAAGATTTATGGGCTGTTTCGGGAGCGACGCCTGAAAATTGTTTGTACACCTTTGTTGAGATTTTTATCTTCAAGTATCTCAGCGATTTAGGCGTTTTGAAGGGAATGTATTCATTCTATGATTTGCTGGGAAAATACTCTGGCAATAATGAGAATGAGGTGCTTGAATATTATGCTTCCACGGTACGAGTAAAGATTAAAGCTCTTTTCCCT